>CAXUIS010000005.1:0-24488 GCA_964250915.1 uncultured Ktedonobacteraceae bacterium
GATGGTCAAAAATGCATACAAGAAAGGCAATACCGATAATTCCGTTGCTTTTTCTGGCATTTTCATGCCAGAAAAAGACGCAATTCGCTCCTTTCGGGCGTTCTCCAAAAAACCTACTGTTGAAAGGCAAGGGGATGCCCCTCCCATACAACGTGTCTTCCTAGGAGCGTTCGTGTATGGGAGGGGCATCCCCTTGCGGGTGCCCTTGCCTTTGAAAAATGTACTTTGACGGTCACTACAAAAGACGTATTCAAATTCGTCTCAGCTTATTTGTATGGTGTAGTATCTGCGCAAGGAGTCGCGGTAGAAATGTAGATGCCTCCCCAATCATCCTGTGGGATAAAATCTTGTGCGTTGTCTGTGATACCAACAACACAAGGTTTGCGCACAATATCATTTGTGACTTGAAATCTAGGTATCCATGCTACGTCGTTGACAAGATTCTGCTCTGCCTGATTGTATTGCTGGATACGGCTTGTCTGGTCGGAATTGGCATCGGCTTGCACCATTAATTGCTGATTGGTCTGCTGCTCTGCTGCAAGCGGCGTTTTGTTCTGACCATAGTTCAAGCCATTTTTCGATGAGCCTTTCCCAAAAATTAGCGTCAGCCAATCTTGTGGATCAGGATAGTCGGCACCCCAGTACAATGCCCACATCTGTAAACCATTGGGATTGTTGACCGCATTGTTACGTTCCGTAATCAATTTTGATTGGTCTACATCATCAATACGCACATTTACACCCAGGACATCCCTCCACATCTGCTGAGCAACGGCATACTCGTTACGTGCATCTGCCGCCCCTCCTGAGGAGGTAGTGAGCGTCACAGTAGGGAATGTAGCAAGCGTCAAGCCTTCCTCTTGCAAACCTTGTTGAAAAAGCTGCTTTGCAAGTTGAGGATTGCCGCTCGTACTCTTTGTACTCTGTGGTCCAGTCAAATTTGGGTTATAGCCCGGCATTCCAGTGGGTACGATATGATTGGTGGCAATAACAGTATCCTTGTAAACGCTATGCGCGATTTGGTCTTTGTTCAACGCAAGCGCGAATGCCTGACGTATCTTGAGATTGTCAAACGGTTTCACCAGATAGTTCATTGTGTAAAACTGAACTTCAAGCAAAGGTGTTTGATGGAACTGCCCATTAGGAAGCGACTTCGCATTGGCTGATTGTGCAGACGATATCGGTGCTCGGTCAACCTGATCGGCCTGAAATGCCTTATAGATCGTATCTTTCTGTGCAAAAATGGGTATGACTACCTTTTTTACCTGTGGTTGTGCCCCAAAGAAGTTCGGATTAGGAATGAAGTCAACTTCTTTCCCACGAGCATATTTCTGTACCTTAAAGGGACCATTACCGCCAATACCTTCGCTGAGGTGGTCCGCGAAGTTGTTGCCGTACTTGTCGATCATGCTCTTTTCCACAACATAAGAGGTCTGGTATGTCAAAGTTTGCAAGAAGTAGGCTGCCCTTTGGCTAGTAATTAAAACAACGGTTTGAGCATCAGGTGTCAGGATGCTATCGTTGATCAGCGTTTTCACCTTTCCGGTGTTACGTTTGTCTGAGTCCTTTAGCAATCCAAGATACAAAGGCGCAACGGGCGAGTTGAGGTTAGGTTCGAGTGCGCGGTCAATGCTGTATGCCACGTCCGCCGAGGTGAGTGGCGTGCCGTCACTGAATTTCAAGTTTGGTTTGAGTTTGAACGTCCACGTCACACCATCAGATGCTAAAGAATGCGAGGCCGCAAGTTCATCACGCACTTGCAAATGGTCATCGAGTTGTACAAGACCTGTATAGATCATGTTATCAACTGTGATGGCGGAGGGTTCTGTTGCAAGAGCTGGATCAAATGTTGCAATGTCTGAATACCCATCGTTCAGTGGTAGGATAAGAATCTGTTTATCTGCTGAAGCCTTTCCCACTGTCTGTGACGTTGAGGTATTGCCACCACCGCACGCCGTTACTAGCAATGCGATAAGACTAAGAAATATGAACAGAACTGTTTGTGGACTTCGCGTACTGCGCTGCATAGAGGATTCCTCTTTTCTGACGAACCTAATGAAACCTTCTTATGCCTATCAAGTGTAACATAGAAATTTCATTCTCGCAAGTTATTATTATAATAACAAAATGTTATTATTTGTATGTAAAAACAAATTAGAGCAGGGAGACCGCAAGGGCCTCCCTGCATTTTTACCCGTTTCCCCCTAAAGGACAGAGATCCCTCCCTACATGCTTGTTGCCCCATACTCGAATATGCGCTACAATAGCTTGCGATGCAGTCACTTTAATGAAGCGTGAGGTAATGTTGCAAGTTGAACATAACAGAACAAACACTCAAACAATACTTTGGACATGATGCGTTTTTACCAGGACAACAGGATGTCGTCGAGCAGATGCTGGCGGGTCGCGACGCCCTCATTCTTATGCCAACTGGTGGCGGAAAATCATTGACCTATCAGCTACCCGCTCTGATGCTACCTGGAATCACAATTGTCATTTCTCCCTTGATTGCACTGATGCAAGATCAGGTTGACCGCTTACAAGCCAATGGCATCGCAGCAACCTTTATTAATAGTACGCTCGGTTCTGTCGAACGCTCACAGCGTGAACGCGCATTGCTCAACGGAGAACTCAAACTGGTCTACGTAGCACCTGAACGCTTGATGAGCGAGAGCTTTTTGACGCTACTAGAGCATGTGCACGAAAATATAGGCATTTCATTGATGGCCGTCGATGAAGCGCATTGTGTAAGCGAGTGGGGTCACGATTTTCGACCAGAATATCGACAAATTGGCAGAATGCGCGACCACTTTCCTACTGTACCTATGCAAGCGTTGACGGCAACCGCAACTGAACGTGTGCGTGAAGATATTTTAACTCAGCTTCGACTGCGTGACCCACATATTCATATCGCCAGTTTCAACCGTCCCAACCTCACCTACGAGGTGCGTCAGAAGAGTAAAGCATCTTATGGCGAACTGGTCGAGTTTTTACGCGGTATGCCGGATGCACCAGTGATCATTTATTGTCAGAGTCGCAAAAGCGTTGACATGATCAGCGAAGCGTTACAGCGTGATGGTATTCGTGCCTTGCCCTATCATGCTGGTATGACGAACGACCAGCGTGCGGAAAATCAGTCGCGCTTCATTCGTGACGATGTAGCGGTCCTCGTGGCAACCATCGCCTTTGGTATGGGTATCGGCAAGCCAGATGTACGCGCCGTTATTCACTATGACCTGCCCCGTAGTCTTGAGGGCTACTACCAGGAGTCAGGCCGTGCTGGACGCGATGGGCAGCCCGCACAATGCATCCTGTATTTCAACTATGGAGACCGCATCAAAGTCGAGTTTATCATCGACCAAAAGCCAAGCGAGCAAGAACAGCTTATCGCACGCCAACAACTTAACCAAGTTACCGCTTATTGTGATAGTCGTGATTGTCGTCGGCGTATCCTGTTAGGCTATTTCGGTGAGGCATGGCAAGAAGAGAATTGTGGCAACTGTGATAATTGCTTGCGCTCCTTTGCTCCTGTCGAAATGGAAGACCGCACAATTGATGCTCAGAAGTTCCTTTCGTGTGTTGGTCGTACAGAACAACGCTTCGGCATGACGCACATCATCGACGTGCTACGTGGCGCGAATACGAAGCGCATTCGTGACTTTCATCATGATACGCTCTCTACCTATGGCATTGGGAAGGAATATAGCATCGAGGAGTGGAAGCGGCTAGGTCATGCCTTACTACAACAAGGGTTTCTGGATGTTGCCACCGAGTTTTCTATTCTACGACTGAATCCGCGCTCACGCGAAATTTTGCGTAAACAATGTACTTTTGCAATGCCCATGATCGTGAAAGAGGAGAAGGTCAAAGCCGAGCAAGATGTGCTCGATCCACAAAGTGCGCGACTCTTTCAACACCTGCGCAACCTGCGCAAACAGATCGCAGACGAACAGGGTGTACCGCCTTATGTTATTCTCTCTGATACTGCACTGCGTGAAATGGCACAGCAACGTCCACAGACACGTGAGCATTTCGCTAATATTTCGGGTGTTGGTAGCAGCAAGCTCGTAGCTTACTTCACAACGTTTACAGAGGAAATAGCTAGCTACTGCGAACTTCACAACATTTCAATGGAGCTAGCACCATCTGTTGTGCGTAAAAAAAGTATAGCTGACAAACTTCCTCCCGTCCAAGTACCTCATTCACGTCTACAAACCTTAACTCTATATGAACAGGGACACAGTATCGAAGAGATTGCCGAAGAGCGCAACCTGACGCAAAGCACAATTGTCAATCATCTCGCCGAACTGATTGAGATGGGTGAGTCTATAGATGTTGTGCCATTGATACCGGAGGGACACCATCAAAACATCGTGGACGCGATAGAGCAACTTGGTGATGGCGCACTACGGCCCCTCAAAGATTTTCTAGGTGACGACTATTCGTTCGATGAAATTCGTCTGGTGCGTGCGGTGATGCGAAAGGGAATGTGATACATTACTGATGGTAAGCTCTGGATGGCTGTTATTTTAGAAAGGCGATACTCATGACCTCAGTACCATCATCAGCACTTGCGCATCAAAGCGCAAGCGACCAGTATGCACCAAAGAAAGAAGACAAGTTTAGTTTCGGTTTATGGACGGTTGGCAATCGTGGGCGCGACCCATTCGGCGAATTTGTACGACCCGCACTTGACCCTATATATAGCGTACAGCAACTTGCTAAGCTGGGTGCATGGGGTATTAACTTACACGATAACGACCTTGTACCATTTGACGCCACTGCTGCGGAACGAGACCGCATTGTAAGCGATTTCAAAAAGGCATTATCCGATAATGGTATGATTGTGCCAATGGCAACCACCAACCTCTTTTTCCACCCTATTTTTAAGGATGGAGCCTTTACATCGGTTGATCCAGCGGTAAGAGCCTTTGCCCTACAGAAGACACTGAATGCGATTGACCTTGGTGCTGAACTTGGTGCCTCAACCTATGTCTTCTGGGGTGGACGTGAAGGCGTCGATGCGGAAGCCAGCAAAGACCCCGTGGTCGCACTAAAACGCATGCGTGATGCGATCAACTTTGCGTCGCAATATGTGCTCGACAAAGGCTATAAAATGCAAATCGCGCTTGAGCCTAAGCCAAACGAGCCACGTTCTGATACTTACCTACCGACGATTGGGCACATGCTCGCCTTCATCTATACGCTCGATCATCCCGATATGGTTGGTGTCAATCCAGAGGTGGCACATGAGCATATGTCAGGTCTTAACTTTGTACACGGCGTGGCCCAGGCACTCGAAGCGGGCAAGCTATTTCATATCGACCTCAACGATCAGAAGGGACCACGCTTCGACCAGGACTTCCGTTTCGGTAGTGAAAACATTAAGGAAGCTTTTTTCCTGGTGAAATTGCTTGAAGACCAGAAGTACGATGGACCGCGCCACTATGACGCGCACTCCTACCGCACTGAGGACGAGGCAGGAGTGTGGGACTTCGCGCTCGGCTGTATGCGTACTTACAATATGCTCAAAGAAAAAGCTCTTCGTTTCAATGCAGACCCAGAGATTCAGGCATTGCTCGCTGAGGTTAATGCTGGCGATCAAGCCTATGGCGGCCTGTTAAGTGGTTATAGCATGGATACAGTGAACAAGCTCAAGGCGACGACATTTGATGTAGATAAGCTGGCACAACGTGGCTACCGCTATGAAAAGCTCGATCAGATGACGATTGAACTTATCCTCGGGGTGCGGTAATACAATTTCATATAAAAACACTACTGTAGGGGTCTAATGAATTAGACCCCTACATCTTGTAAATATACAAAAGTACACAAATATTGACATCCCTTTCCACTATGATTATGCTATACGCATCATGTGGCAAGGGAAGAACAATAATGACGATCAATCGAGCACTTACAGGCTATCTCATGACTGACGAACAAAAAGCCATTATAGAACATGAACACGGTCCTCTCCTTGTGATAGCTGGTCCTGGCTCCGGCAAAACGCATAGCCTAATACTGCTCGCCATGAATTTACTCCTCAACCGCCATGCAGAACCATCTGAAATTGTTCTTTGTACCTACACTGAAAAATCGGCCTTTGAAATGCGCGACCGCCTTATACGTATTGCGCACGAAGTCAAATTCGCCAAAGACCTCTCGCACATGCGTATTGATACTATTCATGGCATATGTAAGCAAATTATTGCAGAGCATGTGCAGGATACCTCGTTGGGTAACAGTTATGAAACGCTCGACCAGTTTCCACAACAACTGCTCATCTTTGAGCATCTTGAAGAGTTTTGCGAAGCGGCAACGTTGACAATATTTCAGGAGCGTTGGGGAACACGTTGGAAGATTGCAAAGGGACTACAATTTTGCTTTGATAGAATTGTCGATGAACTGATTATTGACGATCTCAAACAAGCCTACCCTTTCTCAAATGGACAATACTCTTCGCAGGCACGAACATTTCTTTACGCTCTTACACGTAGCTACCTTGCCTATCAAAAGCTGTTAGGAAGTACTCATCGCGTCGATTTTGCTCACCTACAAAAAATTGCCCATAAGTTACTCAACGACCCGCAGAAGGCATCATACATCACGCAAAGAATAAAGTATGTCCTGGTTGACGAATATCAGGACACGAACTATATTCAGGAGCAAATTCTGTTAAGGCTTGCCTCCACAACTGGAAACCTCTGCGTTGTTGGTGACGAAGATCAAGCCTTGTACCGCTTTCGTGGCGCGACTGTGCGCAATATTCTCGAATTTACTAAGACATGCGAAGCCCAGAAGACTTTTCCACCTTGTAAAACAGTTCAACTTACTACCAACTACCGTTCTCACCCTAAAATCATTGATATATGTAATGACTGGATGAGTAGGACAGATTGGCATAATTCAAGTGGTACAGCGTTTCGCACCGAAAAAATGATTAAGCCGCATGTAAATAAGATATTCAATAAAACATATAACGCGTACTCAGCAGTGCTTACCATCAGTGAGCAAAGTATTGAGCGCGAAGCATATCTATTTGCGGACTTTGTTGAGGCTCTCAAAACACAAGGCGTGATTACTGACTATAGCCACGTTGCATTGCTATTACATAGCGTGAAGCCGTATTTAAGCGGTGCCTATATCAAGGCATTGCAAGACAGAAATATTCCATCTTTCTGCCCGCGTGCGCGAACATATTTTGAGCAGGACGAAGTGTGCTTGATGATTGGATGTCTTGCACAGCTTCTTGACTACGAGGAGCAACACAATAACGAAGAACTAGACGATGAGACGATTCTATCGTTTATGCGCGAATGTCAGGAAATGCTACAAGATGTATGCCTTGTACTCCCAGAATTGGTGCAAGAGTTAGAGGTGCTTCATACATATATTTCGCAGCAAACTGATCTGCATAGTATAGTTTCGTATTGTTTTTATCGTCTACTCGCCCTTGACCCATTTCTAACTGCGATGCAAGAACCGTTCAAGATGGATGCATTGATCGAGTGGTCGCAGATGATAGGAACATTTCAGCAATGCTATTCTGTGAGAACAAGAGAAGAGGCACAAGAAAAGTTTTTTCATACCTTCCTACGTCTTCTGCACACTGAAGGAGTGAACCAACGTGAAAATCCTCAGCAGATGCCGCTGGTTGGACATGTGCAAATCATGACAGTTCACCAAGCAAAAGGGCTTGAGTTTCCAGTGGTGATTTTAGGTCGCTTGGACAAACCGTTACCACAAGCACGGAACGAGGATCGGGAGTTGAAACACTTCTATCATAAACAACCACCATTTGAGCCGGACAATCGTGTTTCGGGTTTTGATCTAGCTCGTAACTATTATGTGGCCTTTTCGCGCGCCGAGCATATTCTGGTCTTAAGTGCAGGTAAGCAACCGAATACACACATCGCGCCACTTTTCAAAACACTTCCACGTTATACCTCCACTGATAAAACATTGATTCCAATAACTCTGCCTTCAAAGTCTGAGAGCAGGCAACACAAACGACGGTATAGCTTCACGCAAGATATTACAACCTACGAAACATGTCCAAGACGCTACGAGTATTTTCATGAGCATCGTTTCCAGGTATTCCAGTCAAACGACTTTTTTGTTGGTCAAGCTGTGCACCAAACACTGGAAAATATTCATCGCACAATTTGTAAAGGGCAGCTCGACTCATTGCATTCTAATGCAATTTTCACTATCTTTGAGAAAGTCGTGGCTTGCCTTGAGCAACGAAATAGAGGTATTAAAAAGGGTGATAAAGAGGAAGCGTTAAGACAAGTTCTCAACTACTTTCAGCAGAATCGGCAAGAATTGCAGCACGTTGAGCGAGCAGAGGTACCGATATCGTTTGAGAAAGATGAGTATATTTTGACAGGTCAGATAGACCTGCTTATGCGTGTGAAGGGGAGATTACACCTCCTCGACTTCAAAACTGGACAGAAGCAGCACCAAACGTTAGAGCAACTGGAAGCCTATGAACGCCAGTTATGTACCTATGCGCATATTATTGAGCAGCGTGGTGAAGAATTACCTGAACGTCTCTTTATCTACTGGACAGGCGAAGAACGGAGACAGGACGCCTTGATGGAAGTCTTCTATGAACCCGAAGAGGCGAAGCGCGCAGGTCATCATTTCGATACAATTGTTGCCAATATTCACAGGAAAGAGTTTACGGCTACACCTGGGCCAAAAGTTTGTATCACATGTGACCTGCGTAGTCTATGTATGAAAGATGGGATACTGTAGCTTCCTTTTGTTTGCAATTTATGTGATACACTCAAGAAAACAGAGTACATTCACACAAGGAACCACATGAAAACCATCACTCCTGAAGACAAGCAATCTCTGTCCTCATTCCTCTTTTCGCCACCTATCCTGCTCGCTTTTTTCTGTTTTATCTTGATTGGGATAAGTAGTGGAGCACCCGGTGTGTTGTTGCCGAGCTTAAGCACATACTACCATGTAAACAATGCAACAATCGGCTTACTATTTCTGGTTTCATCTATTGGATACTTTCTTTCGGCATTTGCGAGTGGTATCCTGGTAGAGCGTTTAGGCATGCGCGGCTTTCTTTTGGTGGGAGCAGGTGCGTTTCTACTTGGTACATTTGGTTTTGGTTTGGAACCGCCCTTTGCAGTGATACTACTCACCCGCCTCTCGGTCGGTCTTGGTGTAGGAATGATCGAGACTGGCTTAAATATCTATATATCAGCTTTGCCTCGCAGTGCTTCATTGCTCAACTATTTACACGCATTCTATGGTGTAGGTGCGTTGATTGGTCCCGTTGTTGCCAGTACAATTCTGGTTCTCAACTGGGGCTGGAATAACACATATTTCATTATGGGGATTTTAGGAGTCCCTATGCTCCTCGGCTTCTGGCTTCTTTTTAGACATACATCCGCCACAACTCCGCAGGCACAAGACGAGCAAAAGAGCAAAGGGGATAACACACTTAGTGCTACGCTCAAACTTGGCGTGGTGTGGATAGCCTCGCTTTTTCTGCTCTTTTACGTTGGAGTTGAAGTAAGTTTAGGCAACTGGACCTACACATTTTTACTTGAAGATAGACATCAAAATGCGTTCTTGAGTGGTTGGATTGTCAGCGGCTACTGGTTTGGTCTGACAATGGGACGCTTCGTTTTGCAAACTTTAGCAGAACGTTTCAAAATAAGTGATACAACGCTTGTCTACGTATGTATGGCTGTTGTCATTCTCGCTCTTCTGTTGATCTGGTTCATTCCGTTACAAATTGTGATGGTCGTCGGCTTCTGTCTGATAGGTTTTGGCCTGGGTCCTATTTATCCACTCACGGTTGCCTTGACGCCAAAGCTCGTACCAGCCCGTATCGCACCCAGCGCAATCGGCTTTCTCGTTAGCGTCAGCATTATCGGGCTGGCGGTGTTTCCGTGGACCGCGGGTATTCTCTCACAAAACGTCGGCATCTGGTCGCTCTTACCATACAACGTTGCGCTTATGGTTGTCGCTATTGCTCTGTGGTGGATGCTGTTTCGTGGTAATAGAGAAGGTGCAGGTGATGTTAAAGGTCAAGTGCAGAAAGATTATGTTCGGGAAAATGTCAGATAATCTATTGGATGTATTTATTCTACTTTCTGACTTCTTGGAGAGCTGAGACAAGTCAACTTGTATTTGTAGTATAGTAGTAAGAAATTCTGTATACTTAGGAAAGAGGTTTAATTACCAAGCATGATCTAAAGAATTGAGAGGAAAATGAGAATACCATGGAACAAATTAGTGATTTTACAATACAAGGATTTCGTGGTTTACGAAATCTAAAAATAGAAAAGCTTGGGCAAATTAACCTTTTTGTTGGCAATAATAATTCAGGAAAGACTAGTGTGCTGGAAGCACTAGCGCTCTTCTGTGATCCATTCAATGGACGAAAATGGTATGACGCTGGTCAAAGAGAAGGTACAAACAATGCTTCACGCTCAACAATAATTGATCGCATTATCTGGCTTTTCCCTCAGACAATAAACGAACACAATGGTGTGCTATCAGAGAATGCTCAGATAGTATTGTCTGCAACTGGTAAGTTTCCTATTGAAAAAGTTTCTGCTTCTTATGAAGCTTTTTCTAATATTGTAACAGCTCAAAAGACACTTTTTGATTCAGATGGAACTACAGAAGGGAGGGATGTAGAAGTTGAGGGCATCAATATACATATTTCAGCTAATACATCCGTTCAACCTGCTTTATTCAATGATTTTGATCTAAATACGTTGGTCGAAGGAACTATAGCTATTAATGAGTACACCCCTTTTCCTACATCTAGCAAGAAACAGGGGCCAACTTTACCCGTACAGGTTGTCAACCCATTTTCGCATCGTAATAATGTATTACCTTCAAGACTCTGGAGTGATGTTGTCGAAGCAGATTTGAAATCTGAAACGATAGAGCTTTTGCGTTTCTTTGATCCTGCTATTCAAGATGTTGATATTGTTTCACCTACAGAACGGCGACAATTTGTTTCAGTAAAGCATAAGAAATTGGGACGTGCTCCGCTATACACTTTTGGGGATGGTTTGCGTCGCGTATTTACGCTAGCAACTAGCATTCCACGAGTTAAAGATGGTTTGTTACTTGTAGACGAACTAGAAACAGCGATTCATACACGAGCACTTGAGAAAACGTTTGATTGGCTTGTAAATGCTTGCATTCGGAACCACGTTCAATTAATCACGACTACTCATAGCCTTGAAGCTTTAGATGCAATTTTAGAAGTATCCCGTGAAAAAGCAAATCTTGTAGCATATCGACTACAGCAAGAACACGAACAAACAATGGCAACAAGGTTTGACAAAGAAATAACCTTACGGCTGCGTGAAGATTTGGGGATGGATGTAAGAGTGTAAGTATGAAGTATTACTTTTTGGCTGCTGAAGGTCCACATGACCAAGCAGCTATAAGCAAATTGCTACAACTGGCAGGCTTGAAGGAGTTCAAGGGGTCTCGTAAGGCTCTTGATCCTTTTTGGGAAAGCCTCATTCCAAGCTATCCTTCTAAAAATGGGAACTTGTATACGAGACTGAATATGCCATCTATCCTTACTTCAGAAACACATTCTGTCGCAATATACTGGGGGGAAGGAAGCAATCTTATTCCAAATATTGCTGCAATAACAACAAACAACAAACATTACAGAGAAGATATTCAAGCTTTTGGGTTATTTGTAGACGCAGATACCCGGAATCCTAACGATGTAGCAAAAGAAAAAGCTGACAGTTTACAAAGCATTTTTCCTATGATTTCTACAATTCCAGGTGTTATTTCAACAACAACACCTCTCACAGGAATTTATGTTCTTCCTGACAATAAAAGGCAAGGTACGCTCGATTCTATGCTTCTCGACTGTGCCTCTATCGTCTATCCCGATCATAAAGAAGGTGCGGAGTTATTCATAAATAACTTAGATGAGATGCATACTAAAGATATAAGAGGAAATTTTGCCTTCCCAAAAGCTATCGTTGCATGTATCGTAAGCGTTCTTAAACCTGGAGCTGCAAGCACATCGAGCATTGCACAAAATAACTGGTTTTCGGAAGAAACCATACGTAGTGTTACTGATGTTACATCATTGTATCTTTTTATTAGAAATCTCTTAGAACTACCTCCTGTTTAGACATAAATAGTAGATGCTGTTTCGTGACAAACAAGAAGGCGCAGGTGTTAAAGGTCAAGCGCAGGTAGACCATGCATTCCCAGTATCAGAGAAAGTTCTCCCCCATGATGCAGATCGTGTTCGAGAAGATGCCAGATAATCCATTGCCGCGAATACTGTCCGAGGTTGCCTGTTCGATCCGAGTCCTGGAATACCTGCTCAAGGTCGGCAGAAGTCCAGGATGTGAGTGCGTCTTGAATCATACGCCATGTAGACTCAAGCCTAGTAACCAATTCAGAGGCAGAACGTGCAGGCATTCCGTCTTCGTCCCATGACGCGAGTGGGGCGAGGTCAGCGTTGCCAACACCCATCAACACATGAAACCACCCGACGCGGGTAGCGATGATGTGCGTAGCAATCATGCCAGCAGACCACATATGTGGTGCAGGACGTAAAGCGAGCTGTTCAGATGTAAGTGGAGTAATGGCAGTAACGAGCAATTGCTGATAGGCATCCCAACCTTTGTAGAAAGTGGCTAACGTGAGATTGTTTTGAGTCATGGACGTTTCTCCTGTAACTTATTTTCCTGTAGTGTACTATAGAAAGCGGTTAGGACACGTCCTATTTAGGAGATTGTCGGCGTTTGGTAAAAAGAAAACGTAAGCGTATAAATGGTATAATACATACATGCCAAACAACTTGCTAGATATAAGCACCATCTACTATGAACCTTCCGTTCTTACTTACCCACGAGGGCAAGAGATACTGAATAATTATCCAAAAGTCGAGCGTATTGAAGTAGCTTCACACTGGAATATACCCGAACTACATAGGAACGAAGACCTTGTTGAGGATTGGAATAAGGTCAAGCGCAACGTACTTGTACTCGGTGTCAAAAAGACAGTCAAATGTACGCCATTCTACCGTAGTTGTGATTTTATCGCTCCATCGCATGCAAATGGTTGTGCAATGGCTTGCGTCTACTGTGTAGCTGCTGGCACACTCATCTCTACACCCCAGGGGCAGATACCTATAGAGCAAATTCAAGCAGATGATAAAGTATTTGCTTATGACAGTTCGTCGCAACAGATAGTAGTAGCAGCTACTTCTCATCTTGCTTCCAGAAGTGTTGACGAGGTGTTAGAAATTCACGTTGGCAATAAAACGCTTTATGCTACAGCAGAGCATCCTATTATGACAAATAAGGGTTGGGTACAAGCAGAGGAGTTAACTCAAGGTGACGAGCTTCTGTGTAGTGCTGTTACTGACAATGAATTAACATACGTGAAGATAGCAAGTATTCGCTATATTAACAAACCAACTACAGTCTACAATTTTCACGTTCCAGGGCCAGAATCATATATTGCTAACGGTATCATAACACACAATTGCTATGTGGCTCGTCGTAAGGGCTTTGCGAACCCGATCACCACGTTTGTCAATATTGAGCAGATATGCGCGTCGATTGAGAAGCACGCAAATAAACAGGGCATCAAGTGGGAACCATCGCAGGCCGATCCGTCGTTGTGGGTCTATGAGATTGGCACGAATAATGATTGCTCCGTCGATGCCACGATTAGCAACAACGTGAAAGACTTGGTGAGCTTGTTTCGCGGCTTGCCAAACGCGAAGATGACGTTTGCGACGAAATATGTCAACCGCGAAATGCTCACTTATGACCCACAAGGCAAATCACGGCTTCGTTTTAGTCTCATGCCACAGTCTATCGCAAAGGTGGTGGATGTGCGTACCGCGCCTATCGCTGATCGCATCAACGCGATGAATGACTTCTTTGCGGCTGGTTATGAGGTCAACATCAACTTTGGTCCCATCATCTATTATGATACATGGTTAGAAGACTATAAGAAGTTGTTTGAGGAAATAGATGATGTGTTGTCGCCTGAATTGAAGGCTCAGTTACAGGCCGAGGTGATTTTTCTGACGCATAACGAGCAATTGCACGAGGTTAACCTGCAATGGCACCCAAAAGCGGAAGAGTTCTTGTGGCGTCCAGACATGCAAGAGCAAAAGGTGTCGCAAGCGGGTGGCGATAACCTGCGTTATAAGCTGTCAATCAAGCGTGGCCTCGTAGACTCGTTTTGTGCCTTGTTACGGAAGGAACTCCCCTACTGCACCATTCGCTATGCATTTTAAGCATTTGAGGAAGTCAAAAACGCAGTCAAAAAATGCTTGACATGGGTAGTGCTTTTCTGTATACTAGGCACATCAGATTGCTCTTAGAATTGATCTAGTGGAGCGTATCAGGAGGAGTCGCATAGTGGCCGATTGCGCTCGTTTGCTAAATGAGTAGGGTTAACAGCCCTCGTGAGTTCGACTCTCACCTCCTCCGTCATAAAAATGTATTTTTCGTTGGAACGCCCAGTTTAAATACTTAGGCGTTTTTGTTTTCCTCTAATCAGTTTCCTCTTCAACTAGCTCAGTAATTTCTACGTTCAAGGTTCGAGCAATTTTAGTAAGCGCTTCGTAAGTTACTTTTCTATACGGGTCGTGTCATATGCCACTCATCGCAAACGAGGGTATATAGGTAAGGCTGAATATTTTGGAACGTATGTGCCGGATAATGGAAAAGTCTATATGATTTCAGTTAATGAGGCTCCCCAAACAGGAGGTATGACTCTTCGCTTTAAGAATGCAGGAGTTATACGCAGTAATGGCAGACAGAGCTGGCGTGTTTCTTATGAGGAAGCGGTTGCAAGTCAAGTAAAGTACAATTGGGCAGAAGATTATGAAATATAAAAGGTAAAAATAGCTTGAATGATGAAGAACAATGTATACAAGAACTGAAAATATGTCGTATTTCTCTGATTTTGTTAGCATTCTAATGCTTGACAAACGCTTCTTGCTCTGATATTATCATGTCATAGTCATAGGGGAGTAGCTCAATGGTAGAGTCCTCGTCTCCAAAGTTAGATTTGCGCCTATGTGTTCTTTTTATTCTTGCTGTAGAAGTACAGCGTCATTGAAACGGATATGGCTAAAGCACAACCTTACCTGACTCCGAAAGGGGATAGGGGACAATAGCATGGTTGAAAAGTCTGGTGAAACTTCATTTTTGCAAATGAAATCATAAGGCAGCTAGGCCGAATATGGTTAAGGCTGGATCGCTTGAACCTTAGTCTTTTCGCAGTACAGGATTGACAATCGTTATTTGGAGGGTTGTCAAACGTTTCTCCTGTCGCAACTTACCTTTAATAGGTGGAAAAGACGAACAAGGAACCTACGTTCGGACCAGAGTAGAAAGAGAACTTAGGGATCGCCTAAGCACCGCGAGGTGTATGGTGACGGAGTATCCATAGTACTCAAACGATTGGGGTAACGCCTAATACACGGGGAAGGGATACAGAGAGATTAATCCTTGTAAGAGAAAGTCTCTCGGAGAGCCGAATGCATTGAAAGATGCCTGTTCGGTTCGGTGGTAGGTTGTTAGATGCATGTCGTAAGGCACGAGCTAACTACAAGCCAGCACGAGTTGTTGCAAGTTCGAGTCTTGTCTCCCCTGTTAAAAAGTCCTTGAACAATAATTGTTCAAGGACTTTTGTTTTGACCACATTCAACGCTAAACAGTTGCCTAGCTTTTATCCTCTACCACTTCAAGCAAGTCTGCTGGTGAAATACCTAAAGCAGTTGCAAGTTTTCCAAGCACAAGTGTTGAAATCTCTTGTGTTGGGTCTCTATATATACGCCGTAAAGTTCTTTGATCTATATCAGCTTTTCGTGCTAACTGCGCCATGTTCAGACCATACTTCTCGGCTTCCTCTTTGACTTTAAGTTTAATCATGATTGTCACCTCCTAGTCCTTAACCCATTATACCATAGATACTCCCTTGACAGAATGGCTACTATAGGCTATCGTTACAGCACTATCTTCTTTAGAGCAGCATTTAATGCTTGACGTAAAATGTATAAGGAATGTAACATACTAAATAACGTTGGGCAATAGGCTAATACAAAAGATAAGTAAAAGATTTACGGGAAGTATTCTTTAATGAAGATTTGCACCCTTTGCAAACAAGAGAGAGATGCTGAGCATGACTTTAACTGGAAAGACAGAAATCGTGGTGTACGTCATTCACGCTGTAAGTTTTGTCAATCTCAGCTAAGCAAAGACCACTACGAAAAGAATAAACAGGCATACAGTGCGCGTGCTCGTGCTCGTGGTTCTATAATTATTCCAGAGAATAGGAAGAGGCTCATTGAGTATCTAATGCATCATCCATGTGTGGATTGTGGACATACTGATGTGCGTGTTCTTGACTTTGACCATGTGAGAGGCAAGAAGCTTAGACACATTTCTCAAATGATAAATATAGCTTGTTCTTGGGCTACTATCGAAGCAGAAATCGCAAAATGTGAAGTGAGATGTGCTAATTGCCATCGTATTAAAACAGACGAAAAAGTGAGTTCGTGGCGTCATTCCTCAGAATCTTTAGCTCAACTCAATTATTTTGATGAAATTCTCATTGGTAACGATACACGCTACGTTAAAAACAGGCTACGCTTACTCGCTTACTTACAAAAACACCCTTGCATTGACTGTGATCAAACTGATATTCGCGTCCTTGAGTTTGACCATGTGAAAGACAAGTCTGCAAGTATTACAAATTTACTCAAGAACGCTGCTCCTTGGGAAAGGATAGAGGCCGAAATAGCGAAGTGCGCAGTTCGTTGTGTAAACTGTCATCGTCTTAAAACTGGCGAGCGCGGCGGTTGGTGGCGTCATCTCGTTTAGATAAACTTCCTCTTCACTACTTTTTCGGCAGTTCCACGAAAAACGTGCTGCCCTTCCCAACCTTCGACTCGACCCAGATGCGTCCGCCGTGTCGCTCGACGATATCTTTACAGATGGCAAGCCCAAGCCCTAGCCCGAATTTTGAGGATGCTTGGGCATCGGGTGTACGGTAGAAGGTGTCGAAGATGTGGGGCAACTGCTTCTCCGCGATACCCTTGCCGAAATCTTGCACTTCGATACATGCCTGTGTGTCACTTTGACTGAGGCGTAGCAGAACTTCGCTCTCCTCCGGCGAGTATTTCACGGCATTCGTTAGCAGATTCGTCACCACTTGCGACAAGCGGTCACGGTCAGCAACAATCGTTATTGTTGGCGTTTCAGAGGTAACTACAATACTTCGCCCCGTGAGAAGCTGTTGGTCTTCCACAATTCCTTGACAGAGAGCGACAAGTTCAAACTCGCGTTTATGCAGTTCAACTTTCCCTGCTCGAATGCTGCTTACGTCGAGCAATTCATCAATCAGCGTTGTCAGACGGGTCGTTTGCTCATTAATCTTTTCGAGTGTCGTGTGCATACCAGCAATCTCAGGTGAAGCATCCTTCTGTTTAGCAAGGCGGCGTATTGCCAGTTGTGCCTGCCCACGAATGCTTGTAATTGGCGTTTTCAGTTCGTGTGAGGCAATTGAGAGGAAGCGGTCTTTCAGTTGATCGGTATCTTTTAACTGGTGATTTGCCTCTTCCAGTTCATCCGCGTATGCCTGCAACTCCTGCTCGGTCGCCAACGATTTCCAGCGTGCCCGTTCACGCTGCCCCGTAATGAGCGCGATGACCAAACCTGCAATAACATAGGGAAGGACTTGCGCTACACCATTCCAAGTAGTGAAATCGAGTTGTTCAACAGGAGCCAGAAAAAAATAGTCAAGCACAAACGTACTCAGGATAAGCGCAAAAATAGCTGGTCCTACACCCCAGAAGAGTGCAACTAACAACACAGAGAGTATAAAAAGTGCATCTGGAAAAGATAACGAGACAAGGATAGTGCGAAGCAACCATGTTCCGAGTAGAGCACCTCCGACAAGTAAGATACTTGCGAAGTAACCAACAAGTGGACGCCGCCAGCGTGGAATCGTGGCGACATACCGTTTGCGCAATATGACACTCTTTTGCAAGCGTACACGCACAAGGCGTTGGTCTTGTATCTTTGGCGTCCGAGAAGTTCTCATAGCATCCCTGCTTGTATCATACTTTGTCCTCTGCTCTTCTTAGCAAGTGTAGCACATGCGTTTCATGTGAACAACCCTGCTGAAACTATCGCATATGTGCTAACTGACCATCCTCTACAAGCATGAATGCCTCTTGCGCCTGTGCGTCGTGCATGGCAATAAGCGGAATTTCGGGATGACGATGAGAGAAGTGATGCAGGTCGATGAGCGTTTGACACGCGGTTGCATCGTCACTGGTAACACCATTCCAGATAAACGGGTGCATCGTCGCGGGTCGCAGGTAGTTTTCAGCAACCCATGCGGCATCTCCTAATAGGAAGAGTGGCGAACCATTGGCCCGACGAATGAGTATGCCAGTATTGCCAGCCGTATGCCCCGGTAGTGGTATCAGCAGAATAGAACCATCGCCAAAGAGATCATGGCTGGTATGAAAGCCCTCGTATGCAGGTCCCTCACAGTCAAATAACTCAATGGGATTGTCGCACAACAGCGAACGCACAAGTCCCTTGTGAATATCGAAGAGACCATACTGGGCCGCATCGTATTCGACACGATTGATACGTAGTGGCACGCCTGGAAGGTCGGGCACACCACTCACATGATCCCAATGCAGGTGCGAAAGTAGCACAAAATCCAGGTCATGTGGTTTCATAGAGAGATGTTGCAAGTGACTGGCGATAGATTGCTCAAAGGTAAATTTGCCTAGAACATTTTTGAATAGAAGCGATTGATTTTGCAGGTAGAGATAGATGTCACTGGAGATACCAGTATCGTACAAAAATGTCGCCTTTGGGTGACGTATCAGCACAGCACTATGCGAAATGAGACGTGGAGCAAGCGAGAACGCGCCTCGAACCGCGACAAGTTCAGGCACCACAACACTCGCACAACGTAAAAAGCTAATATCTATCGTAGGAAGCGATGCTTGACTCTTCTGCGCTATGTTCTCTTCTGGCTCATACCAAGTTGCGAAGCGACGTGGCAGAAAACTATTAACCGCAACACCCGCGCCTACCGCTCCTAATGAGAGTGCTGCGATTGTTGCGACACGACGAACTGAATAGCTCATAGAATATTACTCCTCTTTATCAACAGTATTATTCTGCTGCACTAGAGGTAGTGTAAACCAGAAGGTGGAACCAGTGCCAGGAGTACTATCTACGCCAGTCTGCCCATGATGACGTTCGATGATCGTCTGGCTAATATATAAGCCAATTCCCAGACCTACCCCGGAACCGCTCACAACCTTCACCTGTTCAGATTGGTAAAAACACTCCCAAATGCGCTTCTGCTCCTCAGGAGCTAATCCTGGTCCCTCGTCTCGAACAACCACACACACACTCTCAACTCCATATATATCTTTTTCTTGCGTCAAAGATACTGAAACAGGTTTATCGGACTCAGAATATTTCAACGCGTTCGTCAGATAATTTATCAGAACTTGTGCGATGCGATCAGCGTCGGCAATCACAGGTAAAGGTTCATTAGGAGTAGGAAGAGAAAGAGTGATAGTGCGCTGTGGAAATGCTTTTTGCTGCTCTTGCACAGCCTCTGAGACAACCTGGACGAGATCACTTGGCTCTTTCCGAAGGTGTAATTGTAGTTTGCCTGTCTGAATACGCGAAATGTCTATTAAGTCGCCAACGAGACGGTTGAGGACTCCGACCTGCCGTTCAGCACGTGAAAGCATGTCATAAGATGCATCAACCTTGCTTGTCGTTGACTCAGACACAGGTTCAGCAGTCACAGTTTTTAAACGACGTTTCGCTAACTGTACGTTGGCTTTAATCGTTGTCAGTGGCGTTCTTAATTCATGGCTAGCAATACCTAGAAATTCTTCCATTCTACGGTTCGCTTCTTGCAGCGCGACCTCACGTCCGCGTGCCTCTGCTTGCTCCGTCAGGAGACGCTGACGCTCGACAACTAATGCTGAAAGAGTGGCGACAGCACTAGCGAGTGCGAGTTCACTTTGTGTGTAGGTGTGCTCTGTAGCCCCATAATCTAACATGAGCAGGCCGACAAGACGATCTCCAATACACATTGGAGCAAGCAACATGACCTTTATGTTGTAGGGATTAGGCATGCTGTTAAGCGGCGGTTGTGCCATGTCCAGGACGAGAATTTCGTTTGAGCGCAAGCGTTCGAGTGCTTCTGGGGGCATCGAGTGCAGAGTGTTTGCATGCTGTTGTTGTTCTTGCCACCAGGCAGCCTCCTGCTCAGGTGATAGACCAACTACACTGAGCGGGTGCAGCAAAGTAGTCTCAGGCTCAATCACAAACAGCCCAACACGTTGACAGTCAAGAATGTTGCAGGTCAGTGTTGCAAGTCTCAACCCGATTGCATTCATTTCGTCTTGCTCGTCGTCGGAGGTCCCTGGCAATTGCACAAGTGCCTCAGCCATTGCGAGCAAACCTGTAAGCGATGCAGGTGTACGTCTTTCCAGGCTACGACGCTCTGTAACATCTCGCACCACCATGACGCCGCCCGTGATATGTCCTTGTTGGTCACGAAAAGGTGCACCACTAATGTTAATCTGGATAAGGCGTCCATCTAAAGAGCGGATCGTAACATCTACCGCTGTCGCTCCCTTCAGTACTTCCCCACGTAAAATACGTACTGGTGGTTGCATCGATAGGGGTAATAGCTGGCCTTGCTCATCACGTACTTCTACACGTTGACGACGCTGGTCAACCGAAAGATTTATATAGTCTGGTGAGGCATCAAGTGCAAGCATTTCAAGCACTGCATTATTCGTTTGTAAAATATTTCCCTCTCGGTCATAGACAAACACACCATCCACCATAGAGGCAAAGACCGTTTCTAACTGATTGAGATGCATGTCTGCTGAACGCGATGCTTGCGCGGCTTGTTGTCTACTGGCTCGCTCTTGCTGTACCATCGAGTCATGTTCGGCTTCGATTTTCTTGCGCTCGTTGATATCTGTAATCACAGCCATATAATGTAAAGGAGTACCTTCTGCATTCCGAATAAGCGAAGTGGAAGCACTCACCCACGTTATGGAGCCATTCCGACGAATGTAACGCTTTTCGACAGGGCGTGGCTGTACATCATTTTGCAGGAGATACTGAAAAACCTCTTCTTGTTTCGCAGCATCGTCTGGATGTGTGATAGAGAATACTGTACGCTTCAGCAGTTCTTCTCTTGTGTATCCTGTGATATTACAATAACTTGAGTTCACCTGAATGAGGTTTCCGTCTAATGACGCAAACGCCATGCCAATACTTGCTTGCTCGAACATGAGTCGAAAGCGTTCCTCGCTCTCACGCAGCTTATTCTCTATCTCCTGGCTGTCCCTACTTTTCCTTTTTCCGTGTGCGCCGTTTTTTACTGTAGTGTGATGCTCTATATCGTCTGCTAACGCATGTAAATTCTCGTTATAAGGCATAGTTTTCCCTTGTAGTACAATCTCTTGTAATAGTAATGGTACGAACAGCATAGTACAAACAGATACAAGGAGGGACAAGTGACAGAGACTCAGAACGAAAGAACGTATACAGCAGACCTTGCGGAATTTGTGACAACATTACAGAGGGACGCGCTTCCCAAAGAGGTGCAAGAACGGGTGCGTTACCTGCTCCTCGATTATCTTGCGGTAACACTACGTGGTTCACTTTTACCCTCAAGCCTAATGGCATACAGGATGCTTGATGTTCTGCCAGGCGCGCATCTACCCGAAGGTGTCACACTTCTTGGAAGAGCACAACGAGTGGAGGCGTCATGGGCAGCATTAGGCAATGGGGTAGCCGCACACGGTTTAGAGATGGATGACGTGGAGAACCGTTCATCCCTGCATCCTGGAGTCGTTGTCTTCCCTGCAGCACTTGCGCTTGCCGAGCAACTCCATTCTTCCCTTGATGATTTTTATGCTGCGATAGTCGCAGGCTATGAGGTGACACTTCGCATTGGAGCCGCACTCAATCCTGCATCAGCATACGAACGTGGCTTTCACCCGACGGCTATTTGTGGTGCATTGGGTGCTGCCGCGACAAGTGCACGACTTCTGCATCTCACACCAGAGCAGACGAATATGGCATTGGGCATTGCAGGTAGCATGGCATCGGGTTCGATGACCTATCTTGATGATGGAGCTTGGACCAAACGTCTCCATCCCGGCTGGTCTTCGCATGCAGGAATTACGGCAGCACGATTGGCGGCGGCAGGATTTGTTGGACCAACCACTATTCTTGAAAGTCGTTATGGTTTCCTACACGCCTACTCGTCTGCTGGAAATGTACAGGAGCTAGAACACACATCTGAGACAGATTTTGCGATTATGGATGTATCGCTCAAGCCGTATGCCTGTTGCCGTTACATGCATGGCCCAATTGACTGCCTGTTGTCCATATACAATAATGAGGAACACCTCGATGTTCAACAAATTAAGCGTATTCGCTGTGGCTTCCCCTCTGGTGGACATGGACTTGTGGCTAACCCAATCGAGCAGAAGCGTAACGTGAGTACGATTGTTGACGCTCAATTTAGTATGCCATTTGGGGCTGCAATTGCGTTGGTTACAGGACAGGCAGGACTTTCCGTCTTTACAGAAGAGTGGATACAGGACCCAACAGTAAGAGCACTTATGCAGCGTGTAGAGTGCTATAGCTTGCCTGAAATCGACGAATACTATCCTATCGAATGGCATGCTACTGCGATTATTGAAACGTTTGACAGGAATGTATTTGAGGCATCGACAACCTTTGCCTTAGGAGACCCTGAGTATCCCTTAACCTGGGAGCAGCTGGTAGCACGCTTTCACGAACTCGTACAACCTGTTGTTCCGAATGAGGATAAGCGACAAGCAATTATCACGGGCGTGCAACAACTAACAAGCCTCTCAGCCGTTACATCGGCACTAAGAGAGAGTGTCACTTTTTAAGGCAACAGGACGTAGTAATAGTGTACAATACACATCTTCACACTCTACTAAGGAGCACTTTCATGGCAATGCACACTCCAAAGGACCTTTTTATACACGAATTAAGCGACATCTTTGACGCAGAGCAGAAGCTTTCAAAGATGCTCCCCACTCTGGCTCAACAAAGCAACCATCCAGAGGTCAAAGAAGCTTTCGAGCAGCATGAGTCGGAAACACTCCAGCAGATTAGCAATCTGGAGCAGTGCTTTCACGCTCTAGGTGTCACTCCTGAAACATCACCATGCCAAGCAGTGGCAGGCATGAAGGCGGAACACGATAGCTTTTTGAAAGAAAAACCCTCTGCTGACATCCTCACACTCTACAATCTGAGTGCTGGTGCGAAGAGCGAGCACTACGAGATAGCCTCGTATAAGGGATTGATTGAGCAGGCCACACTCATGGGTCAGATGCAGTGTGTCCAATTGCTTGAACAAAACCTTAAGCAAGAGGAGGCAATGGACGAGAAGGTAACACAGCTTTCGCATAAGATAGGTTTAGAGCTAGCAGGACACAAGAAATAATTGTTTTTCAGGCTCAAGCATGAAGAGAGTGTTACATCAAAAGGTGTAGCACTCTCTTCATGCTTGAGGCTACTTGTGTGTGTAGCAAAAACGTGCTATTATCAGAAAAAAAGAAGGTCGTAGGGTCTGTGTATCGTATGGACGAGCAACTATATGATCGCGCGTTGAAAGGGTTAATGGAGGATCACGCCGAGGAAATGCTTCCTGAGTTACTTCCTGAGTCACAACTCGTAAGTATTGAAACCGTCGAGATCAATCGCTCAAACATACGTGCAGACCTGGTATATCGGATTATATATCGGGGAAACATACGTATATTGAATTTGGAGTTGCAAACAGACAACGACAGTGACATGACGTTCCGTATGTTGCGGTATCATATAGAATTATACGGAAGACATCGTATACCTGTTATCTCAATGGTGATGTACCCGTTTGAGACGCCCATTCCAGAACCAATATTTGAAGAAGAGAGTGAAGAAGCAACATCTCTGAATTTCAAATATCGAGTATTGCGCCTATGGCGAATGGATGCAGAAGAGTGTTTCCACAAGGGTATTGTAAGTATGTATACATTGCTTCCAGCGATGAAAAATGTCAACGTTGGAATGTTGTTACAAGCAATAACCGTGATGGAACAAGAGTACTCCCAATATCATTTAATAAGTCACCTTATTCGATTCAGGACAATCTTACGTCGGTCAAAAACCTTAAGCGAACAAGACAAACTAATAGTGGAGGCAAGAATGAAATCATACGACAGTTTGCTCGCTGGTGATGTAGAGCTACAAAAGGAAATACAAAAGGAAATACAGGAGAAAGTAGCGGAGAAAGTAGCGGAGCGCGAATTTAAGGCAATGCAACAGGGAATGCAACAGGGGATGCAACAGGGAATGCAACAGGGAATGCAAGAACTGGTACTT
>CAXUIS010000005.1:24588-40751 GCA_964250915.1 uncultured Ktedonobacteraceae bacterium
AATGCAACAGGGGATGCAACAGGGAATGCAACAGGGAATGCAAGAACTGGTACTTGATATTGTCGAGGCTCGCTTTCCGTTACTTTTAGAAGCTGCCAAGCAACAGATAGCTCTTCTCAGTGATAAAAGTAAGTTGAGCCAGCTTGGTAAACAAATTACACTGGCCTCAGATGAAATCGCGGCTCAGCGTATATTGAGTACAATTGCTGCATAAATAAAAAAGGTGCCCCAGTATCTACAAAATAGATACTGGGGCACCTTTTTTATTTAATTTGGTTACGCAGCCTGTGCAACTTCCTGGGGGACGATGGCGATGTTACCATCGCTCACCGTCAACAGGGCAGTCATGCCACTGGCGATATCGCCAGAAAGAAGAGCATCAGCTAATGCATCATCGACATAGGTCTGGATAGCGCGGCGTAATGGACGCGCACCGTACTCCTCGTCGAAACCCTCACGCAACAGGAGATCGCGTGCCTCGTCGCTTACCTCTAAGCCAATGCCTTGCTCGCTTAAGCGAGTACGCACCTGAGCCAACAGGAGGTCAACGATACGGTACAGTTCGCTCTTACCAAGCGAATGGAAGACAACGATCTGGTCGATACGGTTAATGAACTCTGGACGGAACATCTGACGCAGACCCTCTATCGCCTTCGAGCGCATCACCTCGTGCTTCTCATCACTGCTCTCTTCGGCAGTCTTCTTGGTCGAGAAACCAATGCGGATTGCACGCTTCAAGTCAGCACTACCAGCATTACTCGTCATAATCACGACGGTGTTTTTGAAGTCAACCGTGCGACCCTGACCATCGGTCAAGCGACCATCGTCCATGATCTGCAACAGTGCGTTGAAGACCTGAGGATGTGCCTTCTCGATCTCGTCGAGCAGAATAATGCTGTACGGGTGACGACGTACTTGCTCGGTCAACTGACCACCCTCGTCATAGCCAACGTATCCTGGAGGGCTACCGAAGAGACGTGCAACGGTATGTGGCTCCATGTACTCTGACATGTCGAGACGGATCAAGTTGTCCTCGCCTCCGAACATCTCGGAGGACAATGCCTTTGCCAACTCGGTCTTACCAACACCAGTTGGTCCCAGGAATAGGAACGAACCAATCGGACGCTTCGGGTCCTTCAAGCCAGCACGAGAGCGACGAATGGCACGCGCTACAGAGGTGATAGCCTCATCCTGACCGACAACGTGCTTACGCAGGTCGTCTTCCAGGTTACGCAGATTCACACGCTCGCTTTCGAGCATCTGACTCACAGGAACACCCGTCCAGGTCTCAACCACCTTCGCAATGTGCTCAGGTGTAACAAGTAACGCAGTCGCGCCTTGTGCTTCTGAACGCGCGGTGTCAAGCTTTTGAATTGCAATCAGCTCTTGCTGACGCAACTTAGCAGCTTGCTCGTAGTCCTCGGCAGTTGCGGCGGCCTCTTTCTTATTCTGGATATCGGTTAATTCGTTCTCCAGATCTGCAATAAGAGTCGGGCTAACAATACCTTGCTCCATCGCCTCTAAGCGAAGCGAGGAACCAGCCTCGTCAATTACGTCGATAGCCTTGTCAGGTAAGAAACGATCATTGATGTAGCGGTCCGAGAGCTTGGCAGCAGCCTCAAGAGCCTCATCAGTGATGCCGACACCATGATGTGCCTCATAGTTGGCACGGACAGAGTGCAACATCTCAATAGCTTCCTCAACGGAAGGCTCGTCAACCATAACAGGCTGGAAGCGACGCTCTAACGCAGCATCCTTCTCAACATGCTTGCGATACTCGTCGAGGGTCGTGGCACCAATACAGCGCAACTCACCACGCGCCAATGCCGGCTTAATCATATCGCTCGCACCAACAGCACCCTCGGCAGCACCCGCACCAACAACAGTATGTAACTCGTCGATGAAAAGAATAATCTCAGGAGCGTTGCGCAACTCTTCAAGAATTGACTTGATGCGTTGCTCAAACTGTCCACGGAACATTGCGCCCGCGACCATGCCACCGATATTGAGTGAGATGATACGCTTACCACGCAGCGTTGCAGGGACATTGCCCTCTTGAATGCGACGTGCCAGTCCTTCGACAATAGCAGTCTTACCCACACCTGGCTCACCAATTAGAACAGGATTGTTCTTCTGACGACGACCAAGAACGGTAATCACACGGCGCAATTCGCGTTGACGACCAGCGGCAGGGTCAAGTTTGCCCTCAGCAGCTTCGGCAGTCAGGTCGCGCCCAAATTCATCGAGTGTTGGAGTTTTACTATTTTTAGCCGTTCGCTCAGCCGTGGCAGTATTAACGCCCCCGGCAGCATTGGCGGATTTGTTATTGGCGGAAAAGCCGAAGGGAGCACCGGCATCGGGCTGACCATCAGAATCGCCCATTGAATTCATAGCACCCATAAGCTCGGTGACACATTGCTGGCAGAGATAGTGTTGCTCTCTGCGTCCATTAACAATCTGGTCAACACGGACACTCGCGGGGTTCTTTTGACAACGTTCACATTTCATAGTCGTGAATGCTCCTCAATCTATAGGAATGGATGTCATACATCCTATTTAGCAAACGAAACAGGTGACTGCTAAATTCTATCATACTTTGTTTTATTTGTCTAGCACTCTTAACCTGTGATTGCTAACTCACTTATTATAACGTCCTATGTGAGGAAGTTATTCCCGCTTTACAGGGAATTTGTAAGCAATTTAGCAATCTTGTTTCCTTATTGCTAATCATAGTAGATAACAGAAGGTCGAGGACTCTTATTCCATCTACTTCTCTCTTTTCTATCGGCTCTTTTCAGAATGTTGTTACATTTTATCTTAGATGTTTATATGCGTTTTATTTTATAGAGAAGGAAGTCGATTATGAAACTCAAGTATTATGTTTGACGTGTATCAAGAGGAATACTACTACAAGGATATTATGTAAAGGAAAGAATATGCAAAGCACTCCAACTCAAGCAAAGAGTCGCCCCGCCATAAGTCAAGGCATCTTGTTTGGTGTCATCGTGGGCGTCATTCTAATCGTCTATCTTCTTGTTAGTTATATCGCATACATACCTACACTCACACTTATCCTGGGTATCGTCACTTTCATCATAGAGCTTTTACTGTACGCGTTTGCAGGTTATCGTGCATCAGCAATCACAGGTAAGACTAGCACAGGTACAATGGCAGGTCTTTTTACAGGCTTAGTTGGCGGTCTCATAGGTGCTGTCGTCTCTATTATTCTGCTCTTTGTGTACCTTGATGCCACACGCTTACGCTTACTGAGCGTTGCAACGTCACAGATAGCACGACAACTTTACACGAACACATTTGTCATTTCCACTGGCATTACTCTTGCATTACTAGGTTTAGGGCTTGCCATTGGCTATGGTGCCGCGGCTGGTGCTATTGGCGGTGTCATTGGCAAGCGTCGTGCTCCACAGACGCAGCTTTATCAAGAAGGAATGTACCAGGGAATGCCACCTGCACAAGGACCGTATCAGCAAGGACCGTATCAAGGTGTACCTCCACAGGGACCTTATCAGCAGGGACCGTATTCAGGAATGCCGCCACAAGGACCGTATCAAGGCGTGCCACCTACACAGAATCAGTATCAGCAAGATGGGTCCTATCCTCAGAATACATATCAAGACACAACACCTCCAACACAGAACCCACCACCGCCGAACAATTATCCAGAAAATTATCAATAAAAAGCATTGCGTAAGGATGGATTGGGTGTGCTGAAGCAGACCCGTACAGGGACGTGATAGCTCCTGTACGGGTCTGCTTCAGCACACCCAATCTCCCAACGATAGAAAGATGTGGTATAGTCAAAGCAGATAGTGACTAGCACCAATGAAGGAGCTTGACGCAGATGGACTTTGCCTATTCCGAGAAGGTCAACGATTTACGCCAACGTGTTAGTGCGTTTATGGACGAGTATATTTATCCAAACGAGTCTACGTATAATAGTCAAATTGAAAAATCTGGCGACCCACATCACCATGCCGAAATCGTCGATGAGCTAAAGGCAAAAGCGAGGACAGCAGGTTTATGGAATCTCTTCCTGCCGGATAAAGAACATGGGGCGGGTCTGACAAACCTGGAATACGCACCACTCGCGGAGATCATGGGACGCGTCGGCTGGGCGTCCGAAGTGTTCAACTGTGCGGCACCCGATACAGGTAATATGGAGATACTTGCGCAGTTTGGCACAGAAGAGCAGAAGCAACGCTGGCTTCAACCATTGCTTGAGGGTGAGATACGCTCGGCCTTTTCAATGACAGAACCCGATGTAGCAAGTTCAGATGCCACCAATATTCAGCTTTCGATTACACGTGATGGCAACGACTATGTGCTCAATGGACGCAAATGGTGGTCCTCTGGTGCGGCACGTGAACGTTGCAAGATTTTTATCGTGATGGGCAAGACAGACCCAAACACGCCTGATAGACACAAACAGCAAAGTATGGTGCTTGTGCCCAAAAACACGCCAGGAGTGACCGTCGTTCGCAATCTTAAAGTGATGGGCTACGTCGATAACGAAAGCCATTGCGAGGTCACATTCGAGAATGTACGTGTTCCTGTAAGTAATCTTTTGGGTGAAGAGGGTAGCGGCTTTGCTATCGCACAAGCTCGCTTAGGACCAGGACGTATTCATCATTGTATGCGCTCTATAGGAACAGCTGAACGTGCCCTTGAATTGATGTGTCAGCGTGTCGCATCACGTATCGCATTCGGCAAACCGCTTTCCGAGCAAGGTGTCGTTCAGGATTGGATTGCGCTTTCACGCATTGAAATAGATCAGGCACGCTTGTTGACGCTCAAGACCGCATGGATGATCGATACCTTAGGGAAAAAAGCGGCACAAAATGAGATTGCGATGATTAAGATTGCCGTTCCTGAAATGCACACAAACGTTGTGAACCGTGCCATACAAGCATTTGGCGGTGCAGGAGTCAGCGACGACTTCCCACTTGCCTCCATGTGGGCACATGGACGTACTATGCATATTGTCGATGGCCCTGACGAAGTACATAAACGCTCATTGGCAAAGTCAGTACTTAGACAGTTAAACTCTTAAAAGTTCAGGTGATAGAAAAACCAGGGCACCCGCAAGGGGATGCCCCTCCCATATACCGATGACGCACAGGAAGCAAGTTCGTGTATGGAAGGGGCATCCCCTTGCGGGTGCCTTGGCCCAAACAAAGGAAAATATATGAATACAAACGACCCATTTTTGTTACGACGTGCAAACGCGGCAGAGTTATTTCTTATTCGACATGGTGATGCGTTACCTGATGCAGACGAGATTATCCCTAGTGGAGTTTATGACAATCTGCCTTTGAGTAAGACAGGGCGCGAACAGGCGAGAGCACTCGCCGAGAGGCTCAAAGAGGTTCATTTCGACGCAGCTTATAGTAGTCCTTTACTACGCTGCCAGCAGACAGCCGCCCCACTCCTTGAATACCTCAAGTTGCCGCTCACGATTGTGGAAGGCATCAAAGAGGTACGGCTTGGCAATGTCTCGCCACTCCCTACAGTAAAAGAGGGCGAGGACCTCACCGAGTTGAGTAAAGCATTGCAAGAACGCCAGGCCCAGATTGTGCGGAAGGCGGGTGCCGACGGCAATTGGGATAGTATCCCCGATAGCGAACCATCAAAAGCATTCCGTAAACGCGTCGTCACGGGTATAGACGAGATAGCGAGTAAGCACGTCGGTGAACGTGTTCTTGTCTTCGCGCACGGCGGCACTATCAATGCCTATGCATCTGAGGCAATCGGGCTAGAACGCGACTTCTTTTTCCCTTGCGCCAATACGTCGATCACAATGCTCCATGTCAACAGCAATCATCGGGTGGTCTTTGTGCTGAACGATGTAGCACATTTGAAGTTGCAATAGCTGTCTTACGAGAAAAACAATTGTAGGGGCTGTATTTCATTAGGTCCAATGAATTATAGCCTCTACATCATCTGTATAAAACGTGATATACTGTCATCATGAAACGATCTCTTTTCACAATATCATACGTGCAACGCACACCCACCGAACCCTACCTTCTTGCTGCTGGGTAGCGACGCCTCTTTCTGCCCTCTAACCACTCTTTCACTCATTATTCATGCAATATTTAGCCGCCTCAATGTGTTTTATTATATGAGAGTATATATAAACCAGGACAGATCACACTTCTCACGACGTACTTTTCTATACACGTTCTGTCGGGCGGACTTTCGGGAGGAATATAATGGACTTAATGGCTAAGCTGGCAAGCCTGGCACAGCGTTACGAAGAACTCAATAACCTGATGGCACAGCCAGAGGTACTCAACGACCTCGAACAACTGCAACGTTATGGACGCGAACACGCGGACTTAGAGGACGTGGCGAACAAGTATGATGAACTGCTCGCAACAGACAAGCAGATTGCTGAGATGCAAGAACTATATAACAGCGAAGACGGCGAGATGCGTGATATGGCATACGAAGAAATGCAACAGTTCAAGACACACAAAGAGCAGTTGCTTGAAGATGTCAAAGTAATGCTGCTACCAAAAGATATTCTGGATGAGAAGAACGCAATTGTAACCATTCAGGGCGGTGCAGGCGGCGATGAAGCAGCTCTCTTCGCGGGCGAACTCTTCCGCATGTATTCGCGTTACGCAGATACAAAGCGTTGGAAGATTGAGATTCTCGATATCAATGACACTGAGCAAGGCGGCATCAAAGATGTAACATTTGTCGTCAAAGGCAAGGGTGCATACAGCCGCATGAAATACGAAGGTGGAACACACCGTGTACAGCGCGTGCCCACAACTGAGGCCAATGGACGCATTCATACCTCTACAGCAAAAGTGATTGTGTTGCCAGAAGCAGATGATGACATTCAGATTGACGTGAAAGAAAGCGACTTGCGTGTCGATGTCTACCGTTCGACGGGACACGGCGGTCAGAGCGTGAACACTACCGACTCTGCTGTGCGCTTAACACACTTGCCATCAGGTCTTGTTGTAACGTGTCAAGATGAAAAATCGCAGCTTAAAAACAAGTTGAAAGCGATGACTGTTTTGAAGTCCCGACTTTGGGACATGGAAGAAGCCAAACGCCAGGACGAACTCCGCAAAACGCGACAGTCACAGGTACAAACGGGTGATCGTAGCGAGAAGATTCGTACCTACAATTTCCCACAAGATCGCGTCACCGATCACCGTATCGGATTGTCACGCCACAATCTTCCAGGCGTGATGAATGGCGAACTTGATGGCTTTATAGACAACCTGATTACCGTCGATCAAGCAGACAAACTGCAAAACTTGTTTGAAGAAGTTAAAAAGTAGTTGTGACTCACAGATGCATGATAGGGGCAAGCCTGTCACTACTATACACCGCTCACACCTTCTCTACGTTTATAGTAGTGACAGGACTTACCCCTGTCATGTCAATAAATTGAAGATTTAAAGAGGGTCGCATGCCGTTTGAGCAGCCACAATCTATACGCACCGTCTTTTTTGATGCAGGCTTCACACTACTGCGTCCGACACCATCGGACGCGGAGATTTGTCTTGAAGTCTGCAAAGCCCTCGGTTTACATGTACAGTTGGACGCAATGGAACAGCGCATGCAAGAGACCGAGGACTATTATTTCCAGCAGATGAGTCTGAACAGATATATTTGGAGCAACGAGCAAGCCATCAATGAGATGTGGATTGGCTATTTCTCGAACCTCTTGCGTCCACTGATTGAAGAGCACGACGAAGCACGACTTCACCTGCTCGCCCGTGCAATTGCCAATGAATACGGCAATCCTAGACGCTGGGAAACCTATCCTGATGTACTTCCTACCCTCAAAGCACTACAGCATAAAGGCTATACGATGGGCGTCATCTCTGATTGGGGCATCGTGCTTGGTCCCATTCTCCGCCACCTTCATCTCATTCAGTACTTTGATGCCCTGCTAATCTCATCGGTTACACGGTATGGCAAACCATCGCCACATCTTTACGACCTTGCATTACAGCGCACCAATAGCATAGCCGATTACTCACTGCATATAGGAGACTCCTATGTCTATGATGTGCTAGGAGCGCGTTCTGTTGGCATCACGCCAGTTCTGCTTGATCGTCCACAGCGACTTGAGGAGAACACCGTTGATTGTCTCCTCGTCCATTCGCTGGAGGAACTGTTAGACTTGCTTGAAGTTCCTAAAATATAGGAAAGCAATAAGCATGACAGGGGCAGAGCACCTGTCATGCGCTGCAACGCACACAAAGAACGAAGAGTCTTATTACGCAGTGATTTCACGCACAACCTCAATACCATTAAGACGCATATGATATAGGAACAACAGATGCATCACATCACCACTATGGGGTAAAATACCCAATTGTTTTGCCGTCTCAATTGGAGTGTCGAAGGTCTGGACAGCATTCGTTGGCACAATCACGCGCATCTTTCTATCCTGTGCATTGGCATAGAGCTTGAGATGCATCGCCATCTCATGTACACAGAGGTCCGTGCAATCCCCAACAACGACCGCTACACTCAGGTCGCGGTGAATATCTTGCCACGCAAGCAGTTCTGTACCATGAAATGGATTGAGCGAGTTTTTGGGCACAATCGTGAAGGTATCCGCGAATGGTAGCTGTGCCAATTCGGGAATTGTTTCCGCCTCGCTGGTACCCTCTATACAGTGCGGCGGATAGCTTTCAAATTCGACTGCATCAGGTGTATGGGCATCCTGTGCCAGAATAAAATCACGCACGCCTGCTGTATATGCATTCTCAAAAGTCGCAACAACTGCTGGCGCGATGCCTTGTACACGTGGACTTGATAAGGGTCCCTCGGTACAAAAGCCCTTAATCATATCGACGCTAAAGAGTGCAACACGCTCCGCCTCTACGTCATCGTGCAGGTCATGCCAAGAAATGCTGGGCAACTGTTGCTCCCATTCGACAAGTGCTTGTAGAAATGCTGTGCCTTGCTCGATGATATCTGTTGTCATGATGTGTTTTTCCTTTCCATATCAATGTATAGGGACGGACCGATGTATCGCATCCTCATCGGTAGTCGATTGCCAGAAGGACGTGATACATCGGTCCCTACAGGTCAAGAGACATTACAATTTTGCTTCGGCTTCTGGATTGAAACGGTATAGACGCGCGGGACGGTGCGTCCCTTCCATCTTCTTCTCACCCGTATCTTCGAGAATACCAGTCGAGAGAATTTTCTTACGGAAGTTGCGTTTGTCGAGTTTTTTGTGCTGAATGATCTCGTAGACGCGTTGCAATTCACGTAGAGTGAATTGCTCTGGCAACAAACTAAATGCGATTGTTGTATAGTCAAGTTTGCCACGTAAACGGTTCAGCGTGTAATCAAGTATCTGGTCATGATCGAAGGCGAGTGGAGGCAAGCTGTAGACCGAAAACCAGCCCACATCAGCTGCATCGCTAGCGGCGCGCACCTGAAGGCGTTCGGAGTCTAGGAGTGCAAAGTAGACGACGGTAATGACACGCGTGCGTGGGTCGCGTCCAGGGTCACCAAAGGTATAGAGTTGTTCCAGATACACATCCTGCAAACCCGTTTCCTCTTGCAGCTCGCGTTTCGCCGCCGTCTCCAATGACTCATCCATGTTGACGAATCCACCAGGCACAGCCCACATTCCCTCATAGGGCCATGAACGTCGCTTGACCAGGAGCACCTGTAAGTCTCGCTGCCGCAAGCTCATCATTACCACATCCACCGTCACCGAAGGTCGCTCATACTTACTAGCATCATAGTTGTGTGTGTGTGCCCCGGTTTGTTTTTCCCGTATGTGGGTATGGCCTTGTGTCTCGGTAGTTACCAAATGCTCTTCCATATAAAAACCTCCAAACCCTCGACAAATTTTGTGTAACACTCTATACTAGTGCTTGTAGATGTTCTCTCTTTATTTACTTAGTGTACTATATACACCAATATACTCTATAGAGATGGGCATGTCAAGTCGTAGGGACGGGTTTAAGGACAAAGCTAGTAAGGATCGTTAAGGGCTTCTGTTTTGGCTCGTCCGCTAGATACGGAAGCAGTTGTGAAGAGCGACACAGCGGTCGCAAAGGCCACAACTTTGGAGACCATATTCAGGGCAATTGGAATGGGCGTGGATGGATAGGCGAAGCCAAACAAAGCCCAGACCGCGAAGAGCAAGAACATTCCAGCCAGCAGGAAGAGTGTGTATCTGGTCAGCTTCATGACAGGAGAAAACGAGAGCAGGGCGAAACTCAGAATTTCCACCAGAAAGAGCGGCAACATAGTGAGTCATTGTGACCTCCCAGCTGAGTTCATGCGAAGTTCACGCACTTCTTTGTCTTGCCTATTTCTTATGAATATTGCTATTTGTTATGAGTATTATAGTATTTTGCAATAATAGGTTACAAGGTTCGGAAGTAAGCCATTTGTCCTCTTTAGCACTCTATGCTATACTGCAAAGACAAACATGTGTTCGCATTTTTGGGCAATGAGGAGATCGAGGATAGCATGCCGGACGTAGAGCTTGAGCGCATTGGAACTTACACGATCACCAGCTTGGTAAGCAGGAGTTCTACAAGTAGCTTTTACTATAGTAAGCGTGGCAAAAAAGACGTTACCATTAAGCGACTCGACACTCCCTTATCATCACAAGAGGCTAAAGAAGCCTTCCAGAAGCGCGCAACTCAACTCAAAAAGCTCAAACATCGTAGCATCCTCGATACGCAAACCTTTGATTTCGACGGCGACTTTGGCTATCTTGTCTTAGAACGTCGAGACGGGGAGACGCTACGCCAGTACTTTGCCAGCAACACACAGCATACTCCTGCCGATATACGACCTATCCTATCCCCTATCGCGGACGCTTTGCATTATGCACATGTACAAAATACGCTTCATACCAATCTACATCCAGGAAGCCTCAGCGTTGATGCGCGCAAAAACCCGTTTCTCACCGAGTTCTCGTTGAGCACACCCGAAATGACGCTTGACGATGATGCATTCGCTATTCCCTATATGGCACCAGAGCATCTACAGGGTTTACCAGTCGCCACAAGCGATCAATACGCGCTTGCTGTGATGGTCTATGAGTGGCTTTGTGGACGCCGCCCATTTGAGGCAACCGAGCGCGAACTTTTGTTAGAGCAACAAGAAAAAACAACGTTCCCCACGCCTAGCAGTATCAATACCGCTATCTCACCGCTTGTCGAACGTGTCCTGACACAAGCCCTCGCCTACAAACCGGAAGACCGCTTTCCCACTGTGCAAGCGTTCGCCGATGCATATTTAAAAGCTCTAATCGGTGTCGTTGCCAGTCCTAAAGCACGTCCTGTTGCGCCAATCGCTCACAAAATAGTAACGCCTCCATCACCTGTAGCGAATGAAGATGCAACGGCGGTAGGGGCACAATTTATTGCGCCCATCGAACCTACCCAACATCACGCTCTCTCCTCTCCATTCAAAAAACAGAATGGCACAACCATTGTAGGGGCACAATTCATTGCGCCCATCGAACCTGCACAGAATGACGATGTAACACCTGTAGAGGAACATATTACAGCATCCGTCAAACCTAAAAAACCTACATCTTCTATCAACAATTCACGCCTACAAAGCATCGTTTCTGCTGATCTTGAACAAGGGGGCATTCTTTCGCAACAACTACCTGGTTATGAAGAGCGACCTGCACAAGTCGAGATGGCAATGCTCGTTGCACGTTCCCTTAATGAAAATGTACCAGCGCTGGTAGAGGCTGGAACGGGGACAGGAAAATCCTTAGCGTATCTCGTGCCTGCTGTGCGCTCTGGTAAAGTTGCTATTATCAGTACCGCGAACAAGGCATTGCAGGAGCAGCTTTTTTATAAAGATATTCCTTTTGTGCAGAAGCATATCCAGGACTTTGGCGCGGCACTGGTGAAGGGTGTTGGAAACTATGTATGCATCGACCGTTTAGAGAACGAACGAACAGGCATGCAGTATTACGCAAAGAATGCTGATTTCAAGCGGCTTGTGGACATCACAAACGATCCCGACTCAGACTTCATGGGCGATTTTGAGACGCTCGGTTTTCAACTTTCTAATGATATTCGCAGCAAGGTTGCAACAGATAGTGATCAATGTGCATGGAGCAAGTGCGGCTATTATGCAGACTGCTATGTACGCCAGATGCGCGAACAGGCTGCGTTAGCACAGGTTATCGTCGTCAACCACACACTGTTATTGCTCGATGCGGCTATCGGTGGCTTCCTCCTGCCCGAACGTGATGTCATTATCCTGGACGAGGCTCATCATTTAGAGGAAGAGGCGACACGCTCATTTACCATTACCATCGGACCAGCGCAGATACAAACGCTGCTCAGTCAACGCACCTTGCGCAACCATAGTCAACTTAGCCTGCAAGATGATGCGATGAAGCAATCATTACACACATGGGAACGATTGGCACAAGTTGCGAATCCAGGCTTCAAGGGACGTATCAACCTTGAAGCACCGTTAGAAGAGGGGCTTAAGCTAGCAACAATCATCTCTGACCTCGCGGACTCACTTCGCAAACAACGCCCGAAAGACTTACCGGACAAAGAGGGCCAGTTATACGATAAGTTGCTCAAACGTACACAAAATCTTGGCGAAAATATCCGCACCGTGTTCTCAGTAGCGCAGCCAACCAAGTTTGTGTATTATGTCGAGCGTGTGCAAACATCGGGACAGCGCGGCGGAATTCAGTTACAAGTCTCTGCCGCTCCACTCGATGTCACAAGTTGGCTACAAGAAAAACTATTTAAGAAAACCAACGTCATCTGCACCTCGGCTACTCTTGCCACGATTGGTCCTAACCCAATGCACCCAGAGGAAAAGGGAGCGAATTTTGGCTATTTTCGTAAGCGCGTGGGACTCGAACAAACCGACGAGCCAGACGAAATATTGGAGCGCATCCTGCCGCTTACCTTTGACTACGAAAGTAATGCTCTGCTCTATATGCCACGTGATCTGCCTGAACCGACCTACGGTTCCGGTTCCGATGATTATATGAAGGCTATTGCGCGTGAGATGTATAAGCTCGTCAAGGCTTCACATGGACGTGCCTTCTTGCTTTTCTCTAGTAAGCGTATGTTAGAGCGCGCTTATGAACTTATGTCACCACACTTGCCATACCCTTTACTTAAGCAAGGGGATATGACGCGTCTTGAACTCACACGACGTTTCCGCGAGGAAGAGGGGTCGGTTCTTTTTGGTCTCAAGAGTTTCTGGGAAGGCGTCGATATCGCAGGTGAAGCTCTATCGCTCGTTGTCATTGACAAACTTCCTTTTGACCCACCCGACGATCCCGTGCACGAAGCACGTGTGGCACAAATGAAGGCGGCAGGCGAGAACTGGTTCGGCACATATGTCCTACCACAAGCCGTACTACGTCTCAAACAAGGACTTGGTCGCTTGCTACGTACACGCGAAGACCGAGGTGTGATGGCAATATTAGATACACGCTTGCACACAAAGGGCTATGGCAAGATGGTATTAAACGCCCTCCCACCTGCACGTAGAACGTCAAACATTCGGGATGTCGAACATTTCTTTGTTGACTAACATGCATACCTTTACCACCTCTTAGTACTTTTCTGTCACTTTCCGCGAATTTCTCTATGCAAGAGTTAAGAAGACGTGTATACTCACACCATCGGGGATAAATAGATATCGCTGTATTCCAAACTGTTTCAACATAGATGTGTCTCGATAAGAAATACATCTATATCCACATTTAGCATGCCATCTTCGCATGTTGAAAGGACGGCCACATATCTGGATGTCAAGATGTCCTTCCTATAAAAACATCTTGTCATTCGCGAAGTACTACTTTTCTGTATCACAGAATTTTTGACCAGTACAGACTCATAGAGGAGTTTCTGGTGCATGGAGACGATAGGTCCCCCACCATCCATTCGTCAAGCACTATTTTTAGGAAAAAGGAAAAGACTTAGCATGCAAACATTAACGCGACCTCAGTTCCCGAACAGGTCTCAGTCCGGCCTACGTTCCCCAAGAACACGGCGTCCACGTTTTTCACCTTTAATGCTCATTGGTGTAGGTGTTACCCTACTCGTTGTGATCGGAGCAGGCGTATTTATCGCTGCTCAGCAACATCTCTTCTCCCACGCGGCAGGTGCCAATGCGAACTGCTCGTTACAGGTCCCCAATCAGCCTTTAACAGCACAAGGTTTAGCAACCCCCTACCAGTTATCTGCTACTGATCCCGCACAAGGACCATGTAACGAAGCCAATACTGGTCAAACAGCGTTTGTGCAAGCGGTCATCTATGATCCCGCCACCAATACACTTTCCGCTTACGAGCCACTAGTAGTCGATAAGGGAACGCAGCCAGCAGTTGCTCCTGTCGCGCCTCAGCTTCCGCAAGGGTCTACTGTCGCTCTCTGGTTCGGGTTCAACGGAACTGTTTTGCATTTGAACGGCGATACTGCGGGCGGTCGTTGTGTCAACGGTCTCAACGGGACAGAATTTGGGCAGTTTGCCTATTGTAATGCACCACATTTCTTCCGACTTGTGAATGCAGCGATTCAGGCGCGGAAGATCACAGTTCCTCCCATCGGCACTGCCAACGATGGGCAGGCATGTCCCACGACTCGTAGCTTTGCTGTCGTCGATATGGACCAGAGCGATAACGTGCAGACGCGCTATCTCGTTAATGGTAATGGTCAAACAGCACAACTCACCGCTGCGAATATGGCTCAGCTACAGAATGTAAAGACGCTTGGGAATCCTAGTGATAATGCGTTGGTCTCGCGCGCCCTTGATCCAGCACTCGGCTGTCAAGCATGGCAGATTCCAGACTTAGCAGATAATGGCGCAATGACCGCGACTTTAGCGACCGATGAATTACAAGCTGCTGCCAACCAGCAAGCACCAGTTGCACTGGTTCCCCCTGGCGATGAAATGACGCTCATCAACAACCAACCTAAAATTGCAAAGGTAAACGCATATCGTGTTGGCGTCGATCAAATGCCTGCAGCTTCAGTCGCTGCTGCAAATCAAACAACATATTGCTCTAACATCGTAAACACAGCGTTACCAAAGTTACAGTTGGATATGCAGACACTTCTGGGCCGTCCTTCCCCTGATGGTGGAGTAACTGCAAACTCCCTCTTTACCTTCCTGGCAAACCGTCTGAGCGCAACACTGAGTGCCAATGGCTTGAATTGTGTTGGCCTTCTCAACATCCAGAATCCTGTGACACTCACCACAGATGGTAATGGAGTAGTAACAGCCGCGAAACTGGCTATCACTGGAACGGGTACAGGTACGGGCACGGGCACAGGCACGGGTACAGGCACGGGCACAACGACTGCCCCTAACTGCAACGTCAATGGTACTATGGTGACAGGATGCACAGGCACAGTCATGATTAATGGACAATCATGCACATTAGCCTTCGCAAATGGAACCGTAACCGAGACCTGCACGGCGGCACAAGGCGGTGGTGGTACAGGTAATCCTGTTGGTGGCAACCCTATTGGTGGTAATCCTGTCGGTGGCGGTAAACCTGTTGGTACACCAACGGTGCTTCCATTCAACAACAGTGCAACCAGCAGCGATGCGAACATGGGAACTGGCAATTTTGATGGCGTAGGCTTTAGCTATTCTTCACAGGCGTTACAGAATGCAGGGATCACGCCAGGGAAGGTTGTCGCCTTCAACGGCGTCTCCTTCATGTGGCCTGCATCAGCAGTAGGCACACCTGACAATGTGCTGGCACAAGGTCAAACAATTCCCGTGACACCCGTCAAAGGAGCAACCACGCTGGCATTCCTGGGTGCATCCGGTTTCGGTCCCTCAATGGGTGCGGCAACCATCACCTACACTGATGGCACAACACAACCCTTCACGCTGGCCTTCAGCGATTGGACACTGAGTGGAGGCGCATCAGCACCACTAAATGGAGAGCAAGTCGTAGCTAATACGACGTACCGCGACTCAGCTGGTGGCATGCAGATGAACCAGATGCCCAACGTGTTCTATGTAGGAGTTACGTTACAGGCTGGCAAGACACTGAAAAGCGTTACATTGCCTGCAACTGTTAGTCGTGGAAACCTTCACGTCTTCGCAATAAGCACGAAGTAGTCTAGCATTTCATTATAAACAAGAGGTGGGGGGGGGGGGGGGGGGGG
>CAXUIS010000005.1:40761-47200 GCA_964250915.1 uncultured Ktedonobacteraceae bacterium
ATACAACCCCAACACCCCCCCCCCCCCCACCCCCCCCCCCCCCCCCCCCCCCCCCCCCCCCCCCCCCACCTCTTGTTTATAATGAAATGCTATTTGAAAGATCATGGTAGCTTCAAAATACGCTTTAACGGTGTTTCAAACTCTGTTGAGAGGCAATCCATGATAATCTCATCGTAGAATTTGCCCCCCCACAGGTTCACCTCGCGGCGGCGTCCCATGATGCGAAAACCCGCGCGCTGATAGGCTTTAATCGCACGCTCGTTATAGGCATACGTCTCAAGCGTGATATTGTGCAGGCCGAGGATTGAGAATCCATAATCGAGCATGAGCAATGTGGTCTCGGTGCCATAACCCTTGCTCCAACAATCTTTTTCACCAATAAGAATACCGTAGTCGGCAGTACGCGCTCGATAGCTAATGCGACGCAATTCAGTGAGTCCAATGGGTCGCAGTGTTTCCTTCTCGTAGATAATATAATCTATGCGGTCACGCGAAATCTCGCGGTTGCTCTGCTCAAACCGTGACTCTGTTGTCTCTCTTGGCACCGAACGCAAAGGATCGCCTGAAAAGAAAGATACCTCAAAGTCGTTGTCCCATTTCGAGAGTAAAGGTATCACGCCGCGATGAAACGGCCCTAATGCAACTCTTTCGCCGGAAATATTAATGATCGGTTCCTCTTCTGTACGTGCCATATGTAATTCCTCCTTCTATATTTCTACTTTCTGTTCTGTTTACACAACCGATTGTCGCATACTCCTAGAAAAGACGCAACCAAAAGTCGTTTCTCTAACAATAGCTATATGAGTAATTCTGTGCTATCATCCTGTCTAAAACATTCGTATAGAAGGAGAAAGCAATGGCAAAACATATTTTGGTCGTCAATGATACACAGGACATCCTGGAAATATTTCGTATGCTTTTGGAAAGTGAGGGATATAAAGTTACTCTATCTTCATTTCCGTTGCAAAAAGCAGCAGATATTGTGCAACTCAATCCAGACCTCATTATTCTGGACGTGGTATTTGGAGAGGAAAAACTTGGTTGGCAGATGTTGCAATTGCTCAAGATGCAGCCCGCAACTGCCTCTATTCCCGTTATCATCTGTACGGCATCAGAGAAGTCAGTACGTGAGATGGAAGGCTATCTTGTCTCGAAAAATGTACTTGTGGTGTACAAGCCATTTGAGCTTGACGATCTTCTTACAGCCGTGACGCAAGCATTACAATCAGCAGGTAAAACGCTCTCACATAGGAACCAGGAGAGTGATGCAAAAGAGTAAAAGTATAGACAAAGCGCGAACATAGAGTATAATAGTAGGGCATTCCGACGCTTCAAAGATAACTATCCATTTTTTATAGTGGAACAGGGGAGTTTGCATATGGCAAGTAAGACCAAAATGCGCTGCGCTACCTGTGGCAAATGGTTTCAGTCGGCAAATGCTAAAGATACCATTTGTCCAGATTGTGCGCAGAAAGCTAGAAAAGAGAAGTTGGCAGCGAAAGCAGCTCCGCCAACACCAACAAAGGCAACGGTGGCACAGAATACACCTCCACCACCAAAACCAAAATCGCAGCATGTTCAGAGCGGAACCAACCAGTGGCTTGATAAGGTAAGCGATGTGAAAGTCGCAGAACCTGAGCAGCCAGTACGTCCAAAAATACCCTCCTCCCCGAAACCACGTGATACCCGTGGCACTCCTGGTGACACACGTGATGGGGAAAACGCTGGCGATAAGCGTGAGGAACGCGAATCTGGAAACTATCGTGACCGCGAGGGCGGCAACCGCAACAATCGTGAAAATACCTACCGTCCTTCATCCAGTCCCTATCGTGTCGGTGGTGGCTCTGGATTGCCCGATGCTGGTCCACGCCCACGTCAACCAATGGATGGCGGCTTCAATCGAGGCCCACGCCCTGAACGCTCTACGACAGATCGTCCTGATAGACCACCGCGTCCTGCTGGACAAGGTGGACCGAAGGGTGGCAAACCGAAGGTAAAGATACCAAAGCCACCACCAGCACCGAAACCAAAACGCGAGAAGATAGAGCCTCCAAAGCCATTTGAGCCAACCGCAGAACAGATCACGCAGGTTGAAACACGCTACATGGAGTTGGCAACTCCTATCGAGTTCGATGGCATTCGTACCCAGATTGCGCACGAACTTGAAATACCTAAAACGGCGGTCAAAAAGATCATTAAAGACCTGCGAGACCGTCAGCACATACCAAGTTGGTGGGAAGCACAAAGCTATAAGGGCAACGAAGAGGAACTGGCAAAAATCAAAACGGCCTACGAGCCATACCTCCCATTGCCAAATGTGGGTGTTCACAAAAAGATTGCCGAAGACCTCTCGCTCAAACCTGGAGACGTATATCAAGCAATCAAAAAGATACGTGCGGATATGGGTCTACCACAATACAATGATCCTGAATTGCATCCTGAACTGCAAGCCAAAGAACAGAAAGCGAAGCAGTCTACAGAAGCAACCAGCGAAACGGCATCTGAAACAGAAACGCAACCTGTTGCAGAAGCAGCACCCGCACTTATGCCTACTGACGGACTTAGTGGTACAGATACAGAAGCAGTAGTAGACGCGGTGAAGGAAGAGGTCAAGCCAGAGGAAGTACCAGCCGAACCTATGGCGGAGACAACTGATACTAATATTAAAACGGAAGCATAAAGCTGTTGTTTATCGTTGACATAGCATAACAGGGAGGGCTGCATGACAGGGGCAGAGCACCTGTCACTACTATACTAACCACTACTGCATGGCTTTGCCACGCGACCTCGTGTATAGTAGTGACAGGTGCTCTGCCCCTGTCATGCCTCATCTATGCGTATTTGTATTAAAGGAGACTCCTATTTTTATGGACCCAAATTGCATATTTTGTAAGATTGCGGCGGGTCAGATACCTGCACCTCTAGTCTTTGAGGACAAAGATGTTGTCGCCTTTCGTGACCTACACCCTCAGGCGAAAGAGCATATTTTAATCATACCAAGACAACATATTGTATCTATGGCTGAACTTACACAGGAACATGGGTCACTACTCGCAAGTGTGTATGCAGCGGCACAAACTATCGCACGTCAAATAGGGATAGAGCAAAGTGGCTATCGGGTTGTAACTAATGTTGGCCCTGATTCAGGACAGTCTGTTTTCCACCTGCATTTTCATTTACTTGGTGGCGAACAACTTGGCTTGTTCGGAAAGCCTCTTCTTCCCACGCCACAACCTGAATAAAAGGAACTCTCATGCGTATCGCACTTGACTATACAGCAGCCATTCGTCAAGGGGCTGGTATTGGCTCCTATGTACGCAATCTGTTTGCGGCGATGCAGCAACAGGATACACAAACACGCTATACTCTACTCACCAGTGGACGCCCAACACCAGAACATCCGTTTCCTGAAGCAGAGAATGTTAGAGGGCGCAGTATCTTGATTCCTGATCGCTATCTCAATATCCTCTGGTATCGCTGGCGCACACCACTTTTACCAGCAACACTCTTTACAGGGCCAATTGATATCTATCACGGCCCTGATTTTACGCTTCCACCACTCCCCAAAAGAGTGCGTAGAATCGTTACTATTCACGATCTAGCTTTCCTGGAACATCCCGAATATGCCGTACCATCGCTCGCCGCTTATCTCAGCAAAGTCGTTCCCGAAGCGGTCGAAGCAGCTGATGTGGTCGCTACCGTTTCGCACGAAGTCGGGCGCACACTTATAAAACATTTTCAGACGCCACAAGAAAAGCTTACCGTCATTCCCAACGGAGTAGGAGCGCACTTTCGACGCATCACTGACCCCATATTGCTCGGGGCTACACAACATAAGTTCAACTTAAAAGCTCCACTTGTATTGGCAGTTGGTACACTTGAGCCACGCAAGAACCATAGAGGATTGATTAAAGCGTTTTATAAAGCACAACAAAAAAAGAATGGGCCAGCGATGCTCGCCATTGCAGGTGGACAAGGATGGCTTTATGAAGAGACGAAACAGCTTGTCGCCGAACTCAAGATGGAGAAAAAGGTACGTTTTCTGGGACGCGTTACTGACCTGGAACTTGTAACGCTATATAGTATGACTGACATGTTTGCGTTTCCCTCGTTTTTTGAGGGCTTTGGCGTTCCTCCTATAGAGGCAATGGCGTGCGGCGCACCGGTCATTACTTCAAATACATCTGCGTTACCAGAGGTTGCTAAAGACGCTGCGCTCCTCGTTGACCCCTACGACATCGACGCGCTTGCTGACGCACTTACACGCTTGACGGAAGATGCCTCTTTACGCGAAGAACTACGACAAAAGGGGTATCAGCGTGCCAAGCAGTACACATGGGCTATGTCGGCACAAAAAATGCTTACGGTCTATCAAAAGCTGTACAATGGGGAGAAAAGTTTCAACTTTGAGGATTTATAAGCAATGAAAATTGGCATTAACGCCCTCTTCTTTCAATATCCCGCCACGGGTAGTGGACAATATATGATTCATCTGCTGGCGGCACTTGCACAAATAGATACGCAAAATGAATATGTCTTACTGGGACCACAGCCTGTAGAGAGGAAAAATTCGTCTACGTTTCCTTATAAAGTGCAGGCGGTTCCTGGCATCGTTGGGAGCAATGAAAATATCCAGAAGGTCATGTGGGAACAGGTAACGGGACCAGCCGCCGCTCGGAAAGCAGGCGTAGATATCTTTCATGTGCCCTATTTCGCGCCACCCTTGCTACCACGAACGCCAACTGTCGTAACCATTCACGATGTGATTCCTATGCGCTTGCCCGCCTATCAACCTGATGCAAAAGTCAAAGCGTACATGCAACTGGTGGCGAGTGCGGCGCATAGAGCAACTATGATTATCACCGTCTCGCAACATGCTAAACAAGATATGGTTGATGCGCTGAAACTTCCTGCCGAACGCATTCGCGTCATTTATGAAGCAGCAGGCGACGAGTACCATCCCGTGACCGATCCTGAAACGCTGGCAAAAGCACGTGCGAAGTATGGTTTAGGTGAACGATATATATTCTATCTTGGTGGTCTTGACCAACGCAAGAATGTGCCACAACTTGTACGCGCCTTTGCACATCTCTATGGTCAGCTGGGCGAGCCAAATTTACAGCTTCTCATCGCAGGTAATCCTGACAAACAAAAGGGACCACTCTTTCCAGACCCACGTCCCGTTGCTGCCGACTTAGGCATGACAGGCCAGATCGTGTATCGCTTTATAGATGAAGAGGATAAGCCTGCTATGTATAGCGGTGCTAGTCTTTTTGTCTTCCCTTCGCTCTATGAGGGCTTTGGTTTAGACCCACTCGAAGCGATGAGTTGCGGTGCGCCCGTTGTGTGCTCGAATCGCACCTCGTTACCAGAGGTGGTTGGGGATGCCGCGATTACGGTTGACCCCGAGAATACGCGGACCTTAGTTGAGGCGATGCGCCGCGTCTTAACAAACGAAGAGTTACAAAAAGATTTGCGGGCACGTTCATTGCAACGCGCGGCACAGTTTCATTGGAGCAAGACAGCGGATGAAACCATTGCCGTGTACGAAGAAACATTTACGCGAGGCACAAATCTACGCAAGACGGCACCGCTAGGAAAGATATAGACGAACAATGCGTGTACTTATGATTTCAAAGGCCCTCGTCGCGGGGACCTCACAACGGAAACTCGAAGAGATTGCGAAACTTCCTGACATTGAGCTAACGGTCGTCACACCAGCATACTGGCAGAGCGATGATGGAAGTAAGCAAGTCCTTGAGCGGCTCTACACCACTGGCTATCGTATGATCGTTACACCAATGACGCTCAACGGCAACTTCCACCTGCACTACTATCCACAACTTGGCAAAATTATGCGCGAGGTACGACCAGAGGTGGTACATATTGACGAAGAGCCATACAATGTCGCCACAGCACAAGCTATGTTTTTAGCGCAACAACAGAAAGCACGTGCCCTCTTCTTTACATGGCAAAACCTGTATCGTAGTTATCCACCACCATTTCGCCAATTTGAACTCTACAACTATAGATACGCAGCATCCGCGCTTGCTGGAAACCGCGATGCCGAGAGCGTGTTACGACGTAAGGGTTATAAGAGACCCATCTCTGTCATTCCACAATTCGGCTTTGATACCGACATCTACAAACGCAGCGCGCCACGAACACCCCGCGAACCCGACGCCCCCTTCACGCTCGGCTTTATTGGTCGTCTCAAGGAGGAAAAGGGCCTGCCATTGATGGTTGAGGCACTGACTTATCTGCCCACGTATTGTCGCGTAGTTTTCATAGGCAATGGTCCAATGAAGAGCGTATTGGAGGAACAAGCAGCACGTTTAGGCGTCACAGATCGTGTTACCTTCAAAGGCGGCGTCCCAACGTATGAAGTGCCACACGAGATGGAACAGCTTGATACGTTTGTGCTACCCTCGATCACTCA
>CAXUIS010000005.1:47300-54272 GCA_964250915.1 uncultured Ktedonobacteraceae bacterium
GATAACAAGCACATTTTGTATGTTCAGGATTTTGGTGGGAACGAGAACTTCCGCTTGTATGCAACCAACCTGAATACACAAGAGACACGCGACCTGACACCATTTGAGGACGTACTGGTGGAGGTTATTGAGCGTGATAAGCACTTCCCCAATGAGCTAATCATTGGTCTGAACAAGGATAATCCACAAATTCATGATGCATATCGTCTCAATCTGACAACTGGCGAACTAACGCAGGTAGCGAAAAATCCTGGCAATGTTGCGGGTTGGGTTGTCGATACGCAATTTACGGTACGTGGGGCATTAGCAACAACGCCCGATGGCGGGAGCGAACTGCTTGTCCGTGACAGTGAGCAAAGCGAGTGGCGCAAACTGCTTGTGTGGAGTCCAAATGACCTGCTTACAAGTAGTCCGCTTGGCTTTACTAGTGATGGGCACTCGCTCTACCTGATTGATTCGCGCAACGGGAATACAGGGCGTCTCGTCACATTCAACATCGCAACACAAGAGATAACAGTCATAGCAGAAGACCCACAGTACGATGTGAGCGATGTCATTCTGCATCCCGACACACATGAGATACAGGCGGTTGCCTTTAACAAAGATCGCGTTGAGTGGACGATTCTGGACGATTCGATTCGGCTGGACTTTGACCGCATCAAGGAAATTCACCAGGGCGACCCTATTCTCACAAGTCGCAATGATGCTGATGATACCTGGATTCTCGCCTTTACCGTCGATAATGGTCCAGTTCCCTACTATGCATATGACCGCAAAGAGCAAAGTGCGAAGTTCCTCTTTGACAATCAACCAGATTTGAGCAAGTACACGCTCGCGCATATTGAACCGATTCGTTTTACCTCACGAGATGGTTTAACGATTCATGGCTATCTCACATTGCCTGTGGGAGAAAACCAGAAAAATCTACCAATGGTGCTGAACGTACATGGCGGCCCTTGGGTACGTGACGCATGGGGTTATAACCCGGAGGCACAATGGTTTGCCAATCGCGGCTATGCTTGTCTGCAAGTGAACTATCGTGGCTCAACTGGTTATGGTAAGGAATTTCTGAATGCAGGCAACAAGGAGTGGGGTGGCAAGATGCACGACGACCTTGTTGACGCGGTACAGTGGGCTGTGCAACAAGGCATAGCAGATGCAAAGAAAGTTGCAATCTATGGCGGTTCATATGGTGGCTATGCGGCATTAGTGGGGGCAACATTTACGCCTGACCTCTTCTGCTGTGCCGTTGACATTGTTGGGCCAAGCAACTTGCTCACGCTCATTGGAAGTTTCCCACCATACTGGTCGGCCTTCCTTGCACAATTTTACAATCAAGTCGGCAATCCAAATACTGAAGAGGAGTTTTTGAAGTCTCGCTCACCACTGTTCAAAGTTGACCAGATTCAGATTCCCATGCTCATTGCGCAGGGGGCAAACGATCCACGCGTCAAACAGGCGGAGTCGGAGCAGATTGTCGAAGCTATGAAAAGCAAGGGTATCAGCTACGAGTACCTGCTCTTCCCTGATGAAGGACATGGCTTCGCCAAGCCTGAGAACCGCATCAAGTTTTATACGGCCGCCGAGAAATTCCTCGCCACGCATCTCGGTGGTCGCTACGAGCCATAAAGAAAAAATGATATGATAACAAGACCGAGGGGAATGCTATACCTCCCTCGGTCTTGTTATCATGCTCTTTATGGCTTAAAAAAGAGGAATTTTTTATCATGGAACCCGATGGCATGGCGATTTTCGCGGGCAGTGGTAGTCGTAAGCTCACTGCTCGCATCTGTGAATACTTGAATATCCCCCAAGGACGCAACGAAACACTACGCTTTTCAGATGGCAACATTTTTGTACGCATTGAGGACAATGTACGAGGACGCCGCGTCTACATTGTACAGACAACAGTGTTTCCCGCCAATGACAACTTTATGGAGTTACTTTTCTGGATCGATGCCTTCAAACGTGCAGGTGCGGCTGAGGTCACGGTGCTTATTCCCTATTTCAGTTATGCCAAAGGGGATAAGAAAGATGAACCCCGTGTCTCTATTCGTGCCCGCGTCTGTGCTGATGCTATTGAGGTTGCGGGTGCCGACCGCGTAGTCACAATGGACCTGCATGCACCACAAATTCAAGGCTTCTTTCATAAACCTGTCGATAATCTTTATGCTCTACCACTTTTATGTGAGCGAATTCAAGCGTTAAATCTGGATGATTTGGTCATCGTATCGCCCGATGTTGGCTTCGCAAAACAGGCGCGCCGCTTCGCGTCTAGCCTCGGTGTCTCCATTGCTATCGCGGACAAAGAGCGTCTTGCTCATGACGAAAAAGCTTCCATTCTGCATATCATTGGTGAAGTCAAAGATAAAAACGTCGTGATTGTCGATGATTTTACTATTTCGGGCGGTACGCTGGTTGATGCATCAATCAAGCTGTTAGAACGGGGCGCACGCGATGTACACGCAGTCGTCACACACGGCGTCTTAGCGAAAGGCTCGATTGAGCGTATTGACAATAGTCCACTCAAAAGCTTAATTATGACCGATACGGTCGAGAACCAGCCCGTAGAGTTCTCCAACAAGATAGAAGTTGTCTCGGTTGCCTCCCTCTTCGGTGAGGCCATTCGGCGTATTCACGACCGCGAAAGCATCAGCGAAATGTTTGGCTAGAGAAGCATATGACTATAGAAAATACTACAGAATTGAGTATTGGAATGGTGTGTGCCGTGAGTTGCAGTACGGCACACACCTTCAGTAAACAGAATCAGGAGAGCATATACCTCCTCGCAGGGCTGGGAGTTAAAGGAGATGCTCATTTAGGCAGGACGGTTCAGCACCGCTCACGTGTAGTGATTGATCCAACGCAACCCAATCTACGTCAGGTACATCTGATTCATGCAGAGCTACATGACGAATTGCAAGCTCATGGCTTCAATGTATCAGCAGGACAAATGGGTGAGAACATCACAACGCGCGGTATTCATCTGCTTGCGCTACCAACTGGCTCAAAGCTACATATAGGGGACACGGCAATAGTGGAAGTGACAGGTCTGCGCAATCCCTGCACTCAGTTGGACCATTTTCAGTCGGGCCTTATGACAGCAGTCTTAGGACGTGATGAGCATGGGAAGCTCATTCGTAAAGCTGGCGTAATGGCTATTGTGCTTGCTGACGGAGAGGTACGTCCTCACGACTCAATTCGTGTTGAATTGCCGCCAGTGCCGTATCAGCCGCTAGACCGTGTTTAGTTGAGTGAGGTATGCAGGAAGATCGGCGATTGAGGGCAACGTAGCATCAGGATGTACTTTTTGTAGGAGCGGTGAATCAGCTTTATGTTTACCTGTGTAGACGAGTAGTCCACGCATACCTGCTTGTTGTGCTCCTGCTACATCATTCTCGATATCGTCACCGACCATGAGAGCTTCCTGTGCTTGCACATCTATTGTGAGCAGGGCTTGCTCGAAGAACGCTCGATCCGGTTTCCCTAGCACTACCGCTTGTTTTCCAGTCGCAATCTCTAAAGCTCGCACATAAGGGCCGCTATCTAACTGCAAACCGCTAGCGGTACGCCAGTACATGTTTGTGTGCATCGCAAGTAGAGCGGCACCGTTCATAATCAAACGAAATGCGTTGTTCATTGCTTCATAAGTGAGCAACTCCTCCGCGCCACCGATGACTACAACGCCGACATCCTCAGTAGATGGCTCAACCAGTTCAATTCCTGCAAAATCGGCGGCGGTATCGCCTTTTGTAAGTACCCAGCATCGCTTTCCCGCGAAATGTTGACGAATATAGTTTGCCGTCGCGACAGGCGCGGTAAGCAAACGTTCTTCAGAGATAGGAAGACCTATCTGTTGCAGACGTTGTGCTAGTGTTGTGCGGTTCATCGTCGTCGTATTTGTGACAAAGCACGTCTGATAGCCTTTTTGGTCAAGCCAATGAAGTGTCTCGGCTGCCCCCTTAATGGGTTGCATGCTTACATGCAGCACGCCATCAATGTCGAGTAGCACACCACGAATCATAGTTCGTCTCCTACACAATTTCTACTTGACCTGAATGCCAATCCGCTCTAAGAGGCGTCGGCTCAACTCTGCCTGATATTTGATAGGTTTCTTCTCTGGCCCATGAGAGTCTGAACCGGAACTGGTCAATAAGTGGTACTTCTCAGCATATTCCCGATACATAACAATCTGCTCTTGTGAGTGAGCAGGATGATAGACCTCGAAGCCATCAATAGGAACTTGCCTTCGGAGTTCATCAAGCAAATTGACATCATAGCAGATATATCCATTACCTCGTCCTGGATGAGCGATAAGACACACTGCTCCGCTACGATGAGTCGCGTCAACGACTACTGCAATATCGTTGGTCGCCCAAAGGAAACCTGCATTCTCGATCAATGTTCCAGCATCCAGTTCTCCAGTTCCATAGCCTCGTTTTTCTAAGAAAGCAACAAGTTCATGGGGTTGTTGTGCACTCGGCATTGCCAAAAGGTCATCCATTTCATCTTGGGAAAAGGACACGCCGATCTTTCGGAGGTTTTCACAAACCGTCTTCGTGTTCTCGCGTTGCCGACGCATAATATCCTGCGTCAAGTCTTGGAACGCGTTCTGGTCAGGGTCAAACCCATAGCAGAGGACATCGGTCAATTCACCTCTCCACGACGTACTCATTTCCACTGCTGTCAAAAGAGAAAGTTGTCTCTCTGCTGCAATCTTCTGCAATGCCGCAGCATTGTCTACACGATCATGATCTGTGATGGCAACTAAACCAAACCGTTCGCTCATCAGGTAGTCAAGCAACTGTTCAGGTGTCCAGGTGCCATCGCTGTATGTCGTATGCATTTGTAGATCGATGAAAGCATCTGGTGCAAGGACAAGATCAGTTGTCGATGATTTCAAGAGTTAATCCTTTCAACACATATATCGTTTGCAGACACATCTCTAAGGAGAGAGTACATGCCGATGAGCCAATGTGTCAATGATCAGGAGAAAGATGAGGGTATATGGAAGAAGTTCTCTAACGAAATATTTCAAATGTGTTACAGTTTTCCGTTTTTGTGTATCATACAATACCATATTCAGCATTCTGCAACGTTGATATTACAAAGACGTAAAGGTATATGAAGAACGGAAAGTCAGCATGACACAAGCGTAGAGATAGTGTATAATAAAGCCGCTAGCCATTCTTTGTCGAAGATGCAAGCTGGAAGATTTGAGGGAGGAGTTTCCTTTATGAATGGTGACATGACCGGACGTGTCATCAAGGGTCGCTATAAACTGATCGACGAGCGTGGACGGGGCAGTTTTGCCACCGTCTATATTGCGCGCGATCTGGAAGATAATCATATTTACGCCATTAAAATGATGCATGTCGAACTGTCGAACGATGGTGAACTCCTCGCACGTTTTCAGCGTGAAGCCCACATTCTCTTGAACTTGAGCGATCCCCATATTGTACGTATCGTTGATTATGGCAACGATGACAATATGCACTACATAGTCATGGACTACATTGATGGGCAGAACCTAAAGTACCATATGCTCACCGATGGGCAGATGGATACGTTACATGCTTTGAACTATGCACGTCAGATAGCGGAGGGCTTGGATACAGCATACAGACAGGGGGTTGTGCATAGAGACATTAAGCCGCAAAATATTCTTATTGATAGTAGTGATATGGTCAAGATCGCTGATTTTGGTCTGGCGCGTGGCCGGGAGACGGTAACGCTGACACAATCTAATGTGTTCATGGGTACAGCCTATTATATTTCGCCTGAACAAGCAGAGAGTGGTCGCTCCGCAGATACGCGTTCCGATCTCTATTCTGTTGCAACAGTCCTGTTTGAAATGCTAGCTGGCACGCCGCCTTTTCAAGGTGAGACAGCGGTTGATATCGTTATTAAACACATGAATGATAAAGTTCCATCTATCTGCCGTATCCGCCAGGATTTGCCGATAGAGATGGACCAGTTCATGCAAAAAGCACTTGCGAAATCACCACTGGACCGCTATGCGACACCACAAGAGTTCGTAGCAGCCTTGGAGCAAATTCATGAACGAGTTCTGGCGATGCCAACAGATAAGCGGCACGCACAACTTGCAGGACCGAACGTGGGAAGAATGGTCAACGATGGTGAGAATGCATATGCTATCAAACCTCTTCCGCAAAAAGAGGCTCGTATCATTGTCCTTTCAAATGGACAAACGATAGCGTTAAAAGGAGAACTGATGGTTGTGGGCCGACAGGACCCAACCCTTGGCATTTTCCCAGAAATCACATTAGCGGACAAGACAGTTGGCAGACGGCATGCCTACCTGCGTAACCAACAGGGAACGTTTACCGTAGAAGACTTGAACGCTTTAAATAAGACGCGCTTGAATGGAGTCATCTTGACACCACACGAGGAACGCACACTCAAAGATGGTGATGTCCTTCGCTTTGGCAGTGTCGAGGTACGTTTTGAAATGCGATAAGTGGAATGTTGACAAGCACTGGTGGGCATTGACAGGTTTTCTTTCGTAGGTCCTGACATGCACGTACATGTTCTGACACGTACTGCGTCGCAGTTGTGTAGGGGTACCCTAGTATGGTACCCGATTGAGATCGGGTGGCAGAGATACACTCTACCGCCCCTACGAGCAGAGGGGTGAATTATTATGTTTGAACAACTTACGCTCTTGGTTGTCGCCATTGCTGGACTTCCAGTTTCAGGCACGGTCATTGCAGTTGCGGGTGTCGTTTTGGCGTTGGTTGTTGCTATCGGAGCGCTCTTAGTCTACCGTAGTGGTGGCAAGAAGGGTACAAAGGCCGCGACAGGTACAGGGAACAACGATTGGCAACGACAGTCACAGCAGCCAGGAGGGGCGGCCGGTGGCTGGAATCCACAAGGTCCCGGCAACGATCCACAGCAGCAGTGGGGGCAGCAACAAGTTCAAGGGTCGCAACAGGGTTGGGGTGCCCCACA
>CAXUIS010000006.1:0-37541 GCA_964250915.1 uncultured Ktedonobacteraceae bacterium
TTTTGCAAGGCCGTCAAGAGCCTAGGTGTCAAACGCATGGTCTTCGTGAAAGAAGGGGCTTGCCCATGGTAGGAACAAAAAGTTGGAATAAGAAGATAGGATGAAAGTACTTGTAAAGTTAAGGCTAAGTAGCGATATCTAGTAACTAATCAGGTCTCCTAGAGACTTGCCAACATGCTCCAAATCAGATAGAGTACAGGCATGACCCAAGAAGACGAACTCCTCTTGCTACGAGAGCAAGTCAAACAAATCCCTGTGCTCCTGCACACCATTGCGGAGTTGCAGAGTGAGGTGAAAGCCTTACAAGATAGGCTGGCAAAAGACAGCCATAATAGCTCGTTGCCTCCTTCCTCAGATCGTTTCGTCCGTCAGAAGAAAACGAAAAGCTTGCGCAAGAAACGCGGCAACTCGCTGGGAGGCCAACCCGGTCATGCTGGTCAAACTCTGGAAATGTCGGCAACCCCTGATCACATCATCTCGCTTGCTCCGGTCACCCACTGTCAGCATTGTCAAGCCAATTTGAGCGAGACCTCAGCGCACACTGTTGAGCGTCGGCAGGTCATTGATGTTCCAGCACCACGCCCACAAATCATCGAGTACCAAGCAGAGTGGAAATGGTGTAGGCAGTGCCAGGGCTATACCAGTGCGACGTTTCCTGAGATCGCGCCTGCATCGGTGCAATATGGCCCTCGCCTTCGGGCTATTGCGGTGTATCTGCTCGTGCAACAACTGCTTCCCCAGGCTCGAACGGCGGAAATCTGTGCGGAGGTGTTGGGCGTTCCCGTTGCCCAAGCCAGCCTGGTTCACTGGCAAACGCGTGCCGCCAGTACTCTGCAAGCCATCGAACATCAGATCAAAGCGGCATTGATTGACACTGCGGTCATTCACCAAGATGAAAGCGGGCTGTATGTGATGGGCAAACGGTGGTGGGTCCATGCCACCAGCACACGTCATCTGACCCACTACGCTGCTCATCGCAGTCGCGGAACGGCAGCCCTGCAAGAGATCGGCATTGCTCCACAGTTTGACGGCACCAGTATGCATGATGCATGGCCTGCCTATTTTCAGTATGAGTACGGTCATGCTCTGTGTGGGGTGCATCTCTTGCGAGAACTGACTTTTCTGGCCGAAGAGCACGCCTGCACTTGGGCGACAGAACTCATCGCATTGCTTCTGCGGATGAAACATGCGGCGGAGATGGCTCGAACACAGCAGCTTTGGATGGTTCCCTCCATCGAGTTGTTAGAACTGCTCGGAGCGTATGATGCCCTGCTGAAAGCGGCTGATCTGCTTCATCCGCATCTCGTCTCTCCTGCTGGCAAACGGGGACGTCCTAAACAAAGTCCGGCACGCAACCTGCTGGATCGCTTGCTGACTCGAAAAGCACAGGTGCTGGCCTTCTTGCTGGATGTGCAGGTTCCCTTTGACAACAATTTGGCTGAGCGCGATGTGCGCATGCTCAAAGTCCAGCAAAAAGTATCGGGCACCTTTCGCAGTGAGCAAGGGGTCGTGGGATTTTGCCGCATTCGTGGCTATCTCTCGACGCTGCGCAAACAGGGTCTTCAGGTGCTGGATGCGTTGGAGGCAACGTTTCGTGGTCAACCCACTCTCCCTTCTTTCAAGGCGACGTGATTAGTTACGATATCTATATTGTGACTCTTGGAAATAGTCTAGTATAGGGGTAAGCAAGAATAAAACGCTTTACCATTTCGAGACCTTCAAGCAGGGAAATAGAGAGTAGCCATCTAATCTAAGTTTGTCGTTATTGACCTATCAGTGTCATATTGACCAAAAGATATGACTAGCATATAATTAAGCTTGAGATTATCTAGGGAGTAGCTTTAGAAAGTTATTTACTCATCTGAAAGGCTTTTACCTGTTCGTCAAATTGCACTGATAAAGTCAGCCGTCCAGATATGGAATATTTCTTCGCCCTCTTCCATGAGTACTCCTCCGTAAGTCGCTCTGGAGCCATTTTACTCGAGCCTAGTGATAGGGCAGATTGCTTTTGCAGGACCTACCAGAAGCGATTTTTGCTCGATCATCGATTCGGCCTTGTATCTTCCCTGTAGCGAGAAGAGGTAAAAAGAACTTTCTGAAGGAATGATTATGCGGGATGAAATTGGAGTAGCTTCCTCTTTACAAGCAGTGCGGCAGATTGCAGAGACTATTCGCACGAATGTAGAAAGGGTCATTGTTGGCAAACTCGACAGTATTGATTTTCTCTTGGTCGCACTCTTGAGTGATGGACATGTGTTGATCGAGGACGTGCCCGGAATGGGTAAGACAATGATGGCGAAGGCACTTGCTCGTTCGTTAGGTCTTCAGTTCCAGCGCATCCAGGGAACCCCTGATCTGTTGCCAACAGATATGACGGGTGTAAGCTATTTTGATCAGCGGCGTAGCGAGTTTATCTTCCGTCCAGGCCCGATCTTCGCACAGATATTGCTGGTTGACGAGGTGAACCGTACGCCTCCACGTACTCAGGCTGCGCTACTTGAGGCGATGGCCGAGCACCAGGTAACAGTCGAACGAGAGACAATGCGCCTGCCAAAGCCTTTTCTGGTGCTGGCGACGCAGAACCCTGTCGAACTGGAAGGAACGTTTCCACTTCCTGAAGCGCAATTGGATCGGTTTTTGCTCCGTATCCAGATGGGCTATCCCGATGAAGAGGAGGAAGAGCGTATACTGTATCGCTTCCAATACGAGGAGCCGCTAGAAGCGCTGCAACCAGTGATTATGGCTGAGCAGATTATTGACTTACAGCGAGCCATTCGCTCAGTACGCTGGCAACCCGAAGTCGTGCGTTATTTGTTGACGATTGTGCGCTCCACCCGTACTCATGCGGCGGTGCAGTTAGGGGGTCAGTCCACGTGGTACACAAGCCCTCTATCGCGCCTGCCAAGCGTACGCTGCCCTCCGTGGACGCGACTACGTGAAACCAGATGACGTGAAGCGCCTCGCTCCTGTCGTTCTGGCTCACCGTATACTGACTACCACACACACCCGTATGCGCGGCAAACGCAGCTTGGAGATTGTGGCGGAAATTGTAGAGGCGACTCCGGTCCCTGTTGAGATCATTGCTCCTTCCCCCGCTCTGTAGCGAGAGAAGAAAGGAGAACGATGCTTAGCGATCCTTTCATAAGTAGTCCCGACAAGGCACTTTTCAGGAGATGTTACTCCTGGTATGCGCTAGCAGTCGCACTGACCGTGTTTAGCATGATAGTGCAGCAACCCCTGGCACTTCTGACGGCTCTATTCGCGGTGCTAATTGGCCTCATCCCTGAAATTTGGTATCGCCGTGCGCTACGTTCCCTTCTGATACGCCAGCAGACCGAGCCGCAACATGTCCTGTTTGGGGAGGAAATCGCCTTCTCACTCAGTATCGAGAACCAGAAGTTGTTACCGCTGCCCTGGCTGAAAGTCGAGTGCCTCGTGTCTCCCCCTCTGACAGTGCAGCATAAACGCAGTCTTAAACGCGAGCGACTGACGTCCTTTTCCGCGAGGTGGACACTCTGGTCTTTGCAACGTCTCACCCACTACCACCATATGCGTTGCCTGGCACGCGGTTGCTATCTCATCGGTCCACTACACCTGCGTAGCAGCGATCCTTTTGGCTGGTTTGAACGTGAGATGACGCTACCGCAAGCCACCTGCTTGATTGTCTATCCGCTCGTCGTACCTTTGGAGGTGTTTGGCCTCGCACGGCTCCGCCCTCTAGGTGAATACGTCACATCACACCACTCGCTCGAAGATCCGCTCTGGTTAGCTGGTGTTCGTGAATATCAAACTGGTGATGATCCACGTCGCATTCATTGGAAGGCAACAGCTCATACTGGCACACTACAAAGTAAGCTCTACGAGCACACCAGTTCGCCTCGTATGCTCATTCTGCTGGATACTTGGAACCATTCCTCTGTATGGATGGGAGCAGATCGCGAGATGCAGGAATTGACCATTACCGTAGCTACATCGCTTGCTACATGGGCACTCGACGAAGACGTACAGGTTGGGCTGCTGGCAAATGCTACACTAAAGCAATGGTTCATGGAGTCTGCTCCCTTTGCCCATCCATCTCAGAATGGCAGACGGCAATCGCATGTTGCTTTTGAAGATATGCACAGTTGGCAGTCGAATGCAAAAAAGGTCTCGCAACCGGGAATCTCTGTACCGTTTTCCCGTCATCACAATCAGTATGATACCGTACTCTCTACCCTCGCCTGCTTGGATCTAGCTGACCACATACCTATGGCTCAACTGATTGATCGGGAAGACGCTGTATTTCGTCACGGCACAACAGCTATTCTGGTAAGTGCGACTAGCACACTTGATGTCGAGACGGTTGAGCAGCTGCTGAATTTGAACAGGCGAGGTACCTCTATTCACCTTGTGTTGATAGATGATGCACACCAAAAGCGTGTCTGCGAGACCTACAACCTACCAGTCTCTTTTGTGAAAGGCGATATATGGCCTCAGATGCTCAAAGCCGTTGAAGAGGAGAACTATGAGAGCATTCATGCGCTTCAACTCCAATGGGATCAGCGACATCATTCTTCCCCTCTCTAGGGCTGTTATGGAGTCACAGCCGATCATCGTTGGTCTGCTGTTCTTCTCGCTGCTCATGATGCATCAAGTGGGACCATGGGATGAGATAAGTGTGATCTTACTATTTGTAGGTCTGCATTGGTGGGCACTGCTGAGCAAACGCACGCTGCCACGTCGAAGAATTGCTTCCAAGCTTGTACTTTTGCTGGGACTGGTCGGAGCCATGAGCCTCATGCTGGTCACTCATCAATCTCTGTTCGCTCCTATCCCCTGGCAACAGATCAACTCACCATGGAGACAAGGATGTGGACCTGATACCTGCTATATTGTACCCATCAATATAGTTCCTTTCGTGACGCAGGAAAGTATGCTTCTGATGATGTTGGCCTTGATATTTTACAGCTGGTTGCGAGGGATAAAGAGAGCACAGGAAGGGGACCACGACCAAGAACAGACGATGACCTCGTTCAAGTGGAGCTTCAGCACATTACTGCTCCTGCTTGTGCTAGCAACACTCAATTCTGGCTCGACACAAAATGTCCAGCTTGCCAGCATGAGTATTGCTCTCCCTCTCTTCTTTCTAGGCAGCCTAATCACGCTTTCATGTAACCGTTTGCTGCTAAGGTCTTTGAGCAATGCAGAGGGGCAAACAAGTTCAACGCGCCTCTGGGTGGCTACACTGCCACTTCTTTGGATCGCACTGTTGATCGTGGTGCTGATCTTGGAAGTAGTGGTTTTTCCGCCTTTGCTGGCACTCTTCCAACCACTCTGGAGCGGCGTCGAAGAAGTGATAGTGGCAGGGCTCAACTGGCTGACATCACTTCAACATCGACCTTTCACTCCGCGAGAAATAGGGCATCATCATACAGTAATTAATCCTATCGGTGATTATCGTATGAATCCCCCTGTATGGTTCCTGCCGACCGTTGGCATTATCGGCATTATTTTGATGATCGTACTGGGAGTGTTCTTGCTCTGGCAATTTGTCAGCTCTAGTTATGGTAACGATGAAGATATTGTGAAGGAAAGAGTCTCCTGGTTGGAGTTGTGGAGACAACGGCAAAGACAAAAACGGACGGTTGCCTTTAGGCTCGAACCGCTCGATCCAGCTTCATCTCGAGCGCAGTATCGGACATTCTTGCTGGCTATGGCAAACCGGGAGCAGAGATTTGCGCGTTCCTCAAAAGAGACACCCGATGAGTACGAAACTCGGTTGCTCGCTCCACTTAGACAGTTCCCTAGTGATGAAGCAACCTCCCCTCCCATCTTGCTTCTGACTGATCTAACCAACGCCTACAACCGCGAACGGTACGGAGGAGTGCAAACACACGTGCTTCCTTCTGATCGCAGACAGGTCTCCCGTCTTGTCAAACAGCTTAAAAGAGCGGCACGCAGAGAGTAATGGTGCCAAGAGTATTCACATCAGGCGATAAACTAGCGCAGATCGCCCAGATAGTTGCGGATAATGACAGGAGAGAGATCCTCAAACTGCTGAAGAACCTGTGTATACTGGTCCAAGGAATGCTGACCATGTTCTGAGAGTGTCGGCTGCGCTTTCCGTTTCATCACTCAATTAGTCCTTGCCAGTATTAGCAGAAGTACTTTTTGCCAGATTTTAGTAGGTCTTATCAGACATTGGTACTACAGATTTGTGCTCTTGATGTCTGCTCAGGTATTTTAGCAGAAGTCCATCTACCTGTATAGATACTTTCACAGGACGTGTGAAAAGGGAGAGAAAACTCATGCCGGTTGAGTTTTTGACGGCTGAACAACGAAGCCGCTATGGATGCTATGTTGGAGAGCCATCGCCAGAACAGCTCGCCCTCTACTTCCATCTGGATGATCGCGACCGTGCTTTGTTGGAGCCTCGTCGTCATCCCCATACGCGTCTGGGATTTGCCCTCCAATTGTGTACGGTTCGGTTTTTAGGTACCTTCCTGTCTGATCCGACCAATGTTCCCCATAGTGTTATCCTTTCGCTCGCTTCTCAACTCAACATCGCCGATCTGTCAGTCCTCTCCTACTATCGAGAAGGTGAAATGCGCTACGATCATATCCACGAAATCATGCAGGAGTATGAGTATCATGATTTTGCCTCTCAGCCGGAGCACTTTCGTTTTCTACGCTGGCTCTACACTCGTGCTTGGTGGAGCGAAGAGCGTCTGACGGTTCTCTTTGATCTAGCGATGGCACAGCTGATCAAGCGCAGAGTCTTACTCCCAGGGGTCAGTGTGCTAGAGCGCCTGATTTCCAGCGTGCGCGAACATACATCAGTCCGTCTCTGTCACCTCCTTGCTCAGCTTCCAACACCGAGGCAAGTTGCTCTGTTGGAAACGTTACTAGTGGTTCCCGAAGGAGAACGCCAAACTCCCTTGGACCGACTGCGTCGCGGACCTTCACGAGTGAGTGGTCCTGCACTCGTTGCCGCGTTACACCGTGTCGATGCCATCCATCTGTTTGAGGTCGAGTATCTTGACCTCTCTTTTGTTCCCAAAGGACGCGTCAAAGCCCTGGCACGCTATGCCACGACCGCTCTCGTGTACAACTTACGACAACTTGCAGACGAGCATCGGGTCGCAACCTTACTTGCCTTTGCTCATACCTATTTGGCAATCGTCCACGATGATGCCTTAGATATTTTTGATGCTCTTATGCGGACGGCCTCCTCTCAAGCGACACGGGAAGGGCAGCAAGAACGCTTGCGCACGATCCACGACTTGGATGCCGCAGCACAGGTGCTTTCCGAAGCCTGTCAGGTTGTTCTCGATGAGACGCAAGACCCTACGACTCTGCTCACGCGCATCTATGCCCGTGTCTCGGCCTCACATTTACTGGCAGCCGTGACGACGGTCGGGGAACTGACACGACCGCCAGATGATACGTATGCACAAGAATTGCTCAACCGCTATCTCATGATGCGTCGCTTTCTGCCGACGTTGTTCCGCACACTGACCTTTGAGTCTACGCCGAGTGGGAGACCAACGCTCGAAGCGGTCCAGTTCTTGCAACACATTGAGGGGAGGCCAAGAGCGTCACTGCAAACCGCTCCACGCGAAGTGATCCCTCGGTCCTGGCAACGGTATGTGTTACCGCGTCGCATCCCACTGGAAAACGGGCAACCAGAAGTACGTGTGGATCGCCCAGCATACACGGTGTGCGTGGTCGAACGTCTGCATGAGTCATTACGTCGCCATGATGTGTTTGTTGATCCGAGCGAACGCTGGGGTGATCCACGAGCGAAATTGCTACAAGGGGAGCAATGGGAAGGGATTCGAGTCCAGATGTGCCAGACATTGGGCCGAGAGGTGTCCTTCGCACCTGAATTAGAGCGTCTCGGACAGCAGCTTGAGGAAGCCTATCGGCGAACGATTTCCCATCTGCCCACCAATACTGCATTGCAGATTGAGCAGGTGAATGGAGAAGACATGCCCAATCTGGCGCGCCTCGAACGTCAGGAGGAACCGGAGAGCCTACGTCTCCTGCGTGAGTCCATTGGAGCATGCCTTCCACCCGTTGATCTGCCAGAGCTCATCTTGGAAGTGGCACACCACACGGGATTGTTCTCCCAGTTTACCCACGTCAGTGATAGCAATGCGCATGTAGAAGATTTACCGCTTTCAATCTGCGCCGTGCTGCTCGCTGAGGCATGCAATATTGGTCTCACACCTGTCATTCATGCTGAGGTTCCAGCACTCACACGTGATCGGTTGTCTTGGGTACGACACCATTTTCTCCGCGCAGAAACGATCACTCGCGCGAATGCCTGCTTAGTTCAGGCCCAAAGAGATATTCCATTGGCGCAGATTTGGGGTGGAGGATATGTGGCGTCGGTAGATGGGATACGCTTTGTGGTCCCGGTACGTTCAGTGAACGCCGGACCTAACCCACGCTATTTTGGCCAAGGCCGAGGGGTCACATATCTCAACTATACCTCTGATCAATTTAGCGGACTGGGTGGGCTGGTGATTCCTGGGACCATCCGTGATTCCGTGTACGCCCTCGAAGCCCTGCTGGAGCAAGAAAGCGGGCTGACTCCCACAGAAATCATGAGTGACACCGGCTCATACAGTGATTTGATGTTCGGTTTATTTTGGTGTTTAGGCTATCAGTTCAGTCCCAGGCTCGCCGAGTTGAAGGAAGCCCGCTTCTGGCGGATCGACCCGGATGCCGAGTATGGTCCTTTGAATGGTCTAGCACGGCACCGGATCAATACCAATCTGATTGCCACCAACTGGGATGATATTTTACGTGTTGCCGGATCACTCAAAGTGGGAACTGTGCATGCTTCGACACTTGTCCAAGCATTACAACGTGGAGGACACCCAACGACCTTGGCACGAGCTATTGCGGAACTTGGACGGCTTCCCAAAACGCTTCATTTACTCAACTATCTTGACGACGACTACTATCGCCGACGCATTCAAATCCAGTTGAATCGTGGGGAGGGACGCCATGGCGTTGCCCGTCATGTGTTTCATGGACAACTCGGCGAGCTTCGTCAGCGGTATCGTCAAGGACAAGAGGATCAACTAGGAGTGTTGGGGCTAGTGGTCAATATGATTGTACTTTGGAATACCTGGTATATGCAGGATGCCCTTGATGTGTGGCGTGCTCAAGGGCGAGAGGTTCGACCAGAGGATGTGGAACGACTCGCTCCACTGCGTTTCCAACATATCAATGTCCATGGCAAATATCATTTCACCCTTCCAGAAACCGTTGCTCAGGGGCATCATCGCCCCCTGCGACAACCCACCTCCTCGCCCGAAGAGCTTTTCTAAATTCTCTGTCGAAGGAACAGAGTACATTTGGGCTACATTCCTATTCCAACTTTCTGTTCCTACCATGGGCAAACCCCTACACCCTCTCGTCTCTTTTAGGGTGTAAGCGACACGTGAACTCTCTTATCTTACGGCGTGACGTCCCTTGCTATCTCCGTTTGACCCTCCTTGATGGTGGAGACATTTGGAAGTGTCTGAATGCCTCTTTTGCTGAGCTTCAACCACTTGTAGGGTATCTCGGCTCGGCTGAAGTACGCCTTGCACACATTGATGAGACTCTCTCTCCTCAAAGTTTCAATTGGGTAGGCTCAACCGACTGGCAAACACTCACAACAACTCCTTCACAGCATTTTGTAACGTTCTGTTTTGTTAGTCCTACAGCCTTTAGCTTGGGACAAAGGCACTTTGAGTTGTTCCCGTATTCATATCACGTCTGGACAAGTGTACTTCGAGCATGGAACGCATATGCGCCTGAACGCTTTCATATGGATGAGAGGAGAGTGCGTCAAGCATGTGCTGATCACACCATCGGGGTCGCACAGTGTGACATACAAACTCATATGTTGCACTTTCCCAACTTTGTGCAAAAAGGCTTCATCGGAACATGTACCTATTTCCTAAGAGATGAGAGTGTATCCGAATTTGCCGCCCTTGCAGCATTCGCGCAGTATGCAGGTGTAGGGTACAAGACAACGATGGGCATGGGGCAGGTACGAACACAGTTGAGCGAACATATCCCCTAGCCTTTTGAACAAGAAGAGGTGAGAAAAAACTGTGAAGACTTATCTTCTTTCTCTACACACATAGTTTCATACATCAGCAAGAAGAGTAGACATAATGACATTACATGTTCAAAAAAGAGTCCTAATCATAGTAGTTCGTGATCCTCCAAAGCCACTCTCCTTCCTTTAGAGTTGAGAACTGTTGGAACGACAAAATGAAACACGGAAAACAGGATCACAGAAACATGCTTCACATGTTTTGAGTGCACTGAGAACAGAAAGGAATATATATATGACAACCGCAGTCGCATCGGAGAACAATGATTCCCTCTTTGATCTCGCATATGCGATCAGGCGTGAGGGAGAAAGGATTGAAAGACTGCTCCAACCAGTGTTGGACAAAGACTATGAGTACACCCTTTTCAAGGCGCATGCCCAGCGTATCTGGGTTCCTCTTCCACAACTGTTAGAGTGGTGGCATGCCTACCAGAAAGATGGGAAACAGGGATTACAGCCACGTACCTGGCAATCTCTCGATATCAAATCTCAAGAGGCTGTGCGGGAACGACTCACCTTGCTTGGAGACCTTGCAGACTCGCTCGATGTGACGAAAGAACAAATTTTTGCACTTGGACCCCAGCATTCAGAGTCTGATCACTCACGAGATCGCACCACTATGCGTATTTTCCGTCGTTACCGTCTTGGAGGTGTGTGGGGGCTTGCACCTCGCTACAATCCGGAAATAAAAGTGTTCCATACGGGACACCAGTCACCCAGACGGGCTGTTGGCACACTTGATGAGAAGGCATTTGCTGAGATCGACCGTCGATATACACTCCTGGGTGATGAGCTGGCGAGGCAGATCAAAAGGGAAGGAACGGTCTCTCGTGAAGCCATCCAGTCACGGGCGAACGAGGTGGGATGCTCAGAGAGAGCCCTCTGGAACTATGCTGCTGAATATCGTCGCAATGGACTTGCTGGACTTGCCAGTAAGCAGAGGAGTGATAAAGGCACCTCTCATGTGATCAGTCCTCGCATGAGAAAAATTATTCTCGGACTACGACTGACACGTCGAAAACGGCTCCGTGTGAGAGCTATTCATCATGAAGCGTGCATACGAGCTCGCCACCTGGGAGAGCCAGAACCCAGCGAAAGGCAAGTTCGTCTGATCTTGGCAAGCATTGATAAGGCAGACCTCTTGCTTTCGGAAGGGCGAGAGAAGGAGTTCAAGGACAAGTACGCCATCACGTACACCATGGCACATGCAGATGCCAGAAGCCCTCAGATGGTCCTGGAGATCGATCATACACAGGTTGATACCTTGGCGAAAGATATACGTTCAAAGAAATACCAGACAAAGAGTGGAGAAGTCCGTCCCTGGCTCACACTTGCGATAGAACGGCGTGCTGGATTGTTCATGGCGGCTATCCTATCGTATGACCGACCAGACCAGCATACGGTGGCCGCAGCTATTCGCGAATCAATTCTGATCTACCCAGGAAAGCCCTATGGAGGGGTACCTGACATCATTCTTGTCGACAACGGGAAGGAACTGCTTTCCCATCATATTCAGCATATCACTCAGGAACTACATATCATCCTGCGTCCCTGTATCCGTCATCAACCACAACAAAAAGGCAAAGTCGAACGTAGGTTTGGCACGCTCAACACACAGCTCTGGTCTACGCTCGATGGCTATGTTGACTCGGATGTCACCAAGCGGAATCCCCATGCGAAAGCGAAGTACACCATAGCAGAACTGGAAGCGAAACTCCATGAGTATATCCAGAACTACCACCGAGAGGTGCAGAGACGCCTGAACAAACGTACTCCGCTCGAGTATTGGATGGAAAACTGCTATGGCGAGCCACTTGACGTTCGACGGCTTGATGCACTCCTCATGAAAGCAGAAGGGCGTGAAGCGAGTAAGTCGGGTATCCAGTATCGGAAGCGACTCTATTGGAATCGGAATCTTGGAACTGTGATAGGAAAACATGTCCTCATTCGTGCTACGCCTTCCTACACAGCCCCAGACGACATCGAGGTCTTTTACGAGGACGAATGGGTCTGTACGGCCTTTGCGATAGACTCAGAGAAAGGCAAAGCGGTGACTGCTGAAGACGTGCGCGAAGCAAAGCAGGAGCAGCGACGGCAGATCCGGCAGCATCTTCACGAAGCACGTGATGCCGTTGTGGAGATTGACGCAGAAATGTCTGTACGCTCTCACCAGCAGGCAGGACGGAAGAACGCGTCCACGGGAGCATCGCACAGTTCGCCTTCAGCTCAACCGCCTCAGCAGGTCATTCCACAGGAACAGCCTCAAGAAGTGTCCAAAGAAGGTCCTCAAGTACAGCGGAAGTCCAAGTCCACCTCTCGGGCTGATCTCCTGGATGTCCTACAAACCCACTACACGACAGAGCAAGCATAAGCGTGCATAGAAAGGCGAAAAAGAATGCACATGCAACATATGTATCATGAAGATCAATTGCCCGAAGGACAGAAAACGATTGAAACGAGTAATGTGAAGCATCTGCTCACATTTGCAGACCTAGTCATCGATCCACGACGGTGCTATCCCACCATTGGAGTCGTGATCGCCTGGGCCGGGGAAGGGAAAACGATTGCTGTACAGCACTGTCAGAATGTCATTCAGGCTCGCTTTCAAGGAGTATTACCCGTCGCCGTCAAAGTAAAAGTGCCTCCTCGTTCAACAGCGAGAACAGTGTTGCTCATCATTTTGAAAGCACTGGGCGAGCGACCAAAGAATAGAGACAATGCAGCCTTGCTTGCAGAAGAGGTTGCCGTCGCAGTGAGACGGTACGACCTGCGTCTCATTATCTTGGATGAGGCGGATCGGCTCAACGATGAGAGTTTTGAGGTGGTGCGCGACCTGCGTGATAGAACAGGGTGCCCGATTCTGCTCGTAGGGCTGCCCAACTTGTTGCAGGTCATCAAACGTCATGAGAAATTCGAGAGTCGTGCCTGTCTCCGTATGAGCTTTCAACCGCTTCCTCTTCAGGAAGTGCTCGATAGTGTCCTGCCTGGTCTGGTCTACGAACGATGGTCTTTTGATGCGAATGATCCCACTGACCGTGAGATGGGCGAGGACATCTGGCGGAAAGTACGTTCCAACTTCCGAAAACTGAGTAGTCTGATCGATACCGCAAATATTGTTGCCATTGCTCAAAATCAGGCCAAGATTACACTTCCACTGCTCCAGACCGTGTATACCCAGTTTATGGCATCAGAGGACTGGTCGTACGCACACCCGTCGAAACCGTCGCCAGCAGCGGATACTCCAGCAGGTTCCCATGAAGAGCTCTCGCAGCAGCGTCATCAAGCAAAAGAGCAGAAGGACAAGAGAGGAAATGCTGATGCGAAGTAATCCTTTTTCTCAAGGAGGAGCGAGCAAGCCACTTGAGCAAGAACTGTGTCAGCGTATTCACTATGCAGCGATGGTGGAGGCGACACATGGCATATTGGTCGAAGACCTTCCACCAACACTTGATCTGGCGACGTTGCGCAGACGCGCGGCTCTCTTTGGCAGAGAGGTGTATCTCGAACACCCAGAAACGATTCGGTCGTTGTTTGCGAGCATCTCCTTGCCTGTGTATCGAACACTTCGCAGTTTGTACTGCTCTCGTCTTGAACGCTCTCCTCTGCTTGTGTGGCGCATTCTTCGAGCAATGGCACACGAGGTGCAGTCAGAGAGTCCTCCCTACGAAGCAGTGTGGGCAATCTGTCTGTACCTTAAAGAGGAACGGCAACATGAAACGATGCTGACAGTAGAACGGATGGCAACATCCTGGTGGGTCGCCCATATACGATACGAGGCCGAAGAACACGAGAGTGACGCTCGAACACACACGCAGATGATTCTTGTGTGTGTCTATGACCTCGTGCAGCACAGCATTCGTGCGTGTCGTTTCACTCACTCGCAACACGTACGTGAAGCCTATGGACAGGTCCTCTTCGAGGCACTTTCCCTCTGTCGTCGTCCCAGCCCTGAGGGGGCCGCTGGACTCGTCTGGTCGCTTCCGCATTCCATTGTCGTCGAACACATGCTTTCGCTGGAATGCGAACGGGGATGCACACGCTTAGGGATTACTGTTGAAGCTGGACAGGATCGCCCCGAGTCCTTGCAGACACTGCTGCTGAACTGGTTTGGTGAGATCACACGGAGAGCTGTCCCAACGAAGCACTGGGGCATGCTCTTTGACAGCTATGTGTACACAGTCACTGGGTCAAGTCCTTGGCATAGGAAAGAGGAGCAGGCGTATCTGTATCGCAGCCGTCTTGGGTATATGCGTGATCCTGCTTGGCAATGCCCTGCGTCACGTCACTTTTTACCGTTGCATGCCGCGTCGATCTCTTCAAGTGGAGAGGTGTGCGTTGATGGAACAGACTATGCGGATGATCTGTTGCCCTACTGGGCGGAGGCACCCGTCATGGTCCGCCAGTCAGAGCCACGTGCAGAAAGTGTCTGGGTCTACCTTGATGGAAGCCTCCTCTGTCAGGCACTCAAGCGACAGCTGCACCCTCTCTTATCATTGCAGGAAAAGAGGTGAGGTATGCCGTTTATCGCATTACACATTCAGTTCGCTCCACTCGCACACCATGAGAGAACGCAGGGGGAAGACGCTCATATGTGTGCACATGTCTCTCGGGGCATAGCTCGTCTTCTCGATCAAATGCATAAGGCGTCTACATGGATCACTGTTGCCCGTCTAGGAAGCACCGCCGCTCAAGAGCATTTTCGAGTGACGCTCTCTGGAAAACACGTACTCACAGATGCACAGGAACTATGCTCTTCGCTTACCGCCTATCCACTCCTTACTCATGAGGAAGCACCCTACCATGTGCTCTCCATTGAGCTTGCGCAGACACCGGGAGGTGCTGTCAGTTCCTGGACAGATGTTCTCGCACCACCACCTCGTCGCCCGTTGCAGCTTCGTTTCGTCACACCGCTCCTTCTTGAACGGGATGGTGAGGATACGACCCAGGCAGGGTGCTTTCCACAACCCTGGCTCGTGTTCGAGACGGTCTTCAACCGTTGGTGTCAACTCGGTGGGCCAATGCTTTCCGAGCAACTTCTGCCCTGGATACATGACCGTGGATGTGTTGTCTCGGAATACCATCTACAAGGAGTTCCGATTCCCGGTAAGAGTGGAGAAGGCTCATCAAAGGTGACCATTGGGTGGACAGGATGGATTACCTATAGCTGCCGAGAAGGAGACGTTGCACATATGGCAGGTTTGTGGGCACTCGCTCGCTTTGCGGCGTTTGTCGGATTGGGAGTCGGAACGGAATATGGCTTTGGGGTGACGCAGGTCATAGAGCAAGGAAAGGAGCATGTATGGACTGGCGGGTTGTCAAAATAGGAGCGGAGATGTTTGACATGCTGCATACCTATGGTCTGAGTATCGTCCTAGCGTATGCAACACAGGCTCCCGTACAGGTGTGTGATGAGGGATGTTTCTATCATCTCACAAGTGCATGCTCGACACTTCCTTCTCCGTCTTTGGATATCCTTGATGAACTCTTCCTGCTTCCAGAAGTGGAGGAGGTCGTGCATCCCTCGGATCAAGTTCCTCCGAGTGAACCTGCTTCCCTTGCTTCGGCAAATCTGGATGGACTCCTGGCAGCATTGTTCACCAACTCACAAGGGGTACGTGAGTGTTCCATCTGGTCACTTCTGGACAGACAATGCAGTGACTCCACAGTGATCGAGCGTGCTCTTCTCAAGGTGTCAAGAATCTGCGACACTTGGAAAGAGTGGATAGAGCATCATGTACACTCTCCCTCACAGTGGTTGGAAGATGTTCTTGTGGTGTATGATCCGCAGAGACCAGTCCATCCTCTTCCTGTACCGAAGCGATATGGAATGATTACTCTTCCCATGACTTTGGAGCCATCACTGAGTTATGCCTCTCGTCAACCCTCTAGTGATGGCTCCATGACGCACAAAAACAATATGACCATTGCAGGAACGCACTTTGCAACGATTCTCGCCTACATTGGAGCAATGCGATTTTTGCGTGCTCAACCTGCTGCTGGAAACCTCATTGCCTACACCGTTCCGCTTGTGCGAGAACGCAGTATTGAGCGAGAGAGTAGGCGGACAGTGTTCCGACCGCGCGGCGATGATGGACCAGAAGTGGCTCTGCTGTTGCAGTGGCTCGGGCTTGCACTTGGGGATGAGTCTTTTGAAAGACGAGAACGAGGGCTTGCCTTCCAGATTCTACAAGCGCAAGGCAAACAACCTGCCATTTCTCGTTCTCGTGGAACGCTGGACCTCTCCTGGCTCTTCTCCCTGAAATACATGCAAGAAAAGCATCTTCTTCGCTTCTGGCAGTGGGTGCTTTCGCGTCCACAAAAGGAATCTCCGTACGAGCGTCATGCACTCGTTGAAGCACTTCTTACCCATCAGAGAGGCTGGTGGGAGACCCATCTCTTCGATGTTGCTCAGGCCGAGCTTGCAAGGCATCCTCTGAAAGATCAAGGTGTTTTGCGTCTGTATAGTGTTGAAGAAGTACGAAAGGTCATACAAACCATGCAGAGTACGTCACCATCCCCATTGAGTCGCATTCTTGATCGAAAAGAAGGAACACTCCGCTTTGGACATGCGCTTCGCCAGCTTAAAGATGCTTCCACGTCCTCGAATGTATGTGAGCTGCTAGAGGAACTTGCATCCGTGCGGACACGAGATCAGTTGTTCGACATTTTGACCCAGCTGATGGAGATATGTGAAGTACTGGATGCGAAAACATACTTCCTGATTACTCCATCAGACGACGATCTCAAACTTCTGCTGACGGACGAAGAGCAGTATAGTGCCCAGACGATTGCACAGCTACTCAGATTACTCTCGACGCTTCATTATCCTATCAAGGAAGACGAGGCTGAGGGGCGACAAGACTCGTACTCATCCCAGTAGAAGAGTTGACAGAATAGAGACAAAAAGAAGAGAAACCTTCGCTGTCGAGCACAGTCGGTGTGATGTTCTCGAGCGGAGGAGGAAGAAAGAGACACACAATGAATCAAGCACAAGCACAACTTCCGGTCTATGATCTCTCCATTAATGCACGCGTGAGTTGGCAAGCCCATAGCCTGAGTAATGCAGGCACGAATGGTTCAAACAAATTGATGGCTCGGCGACAACTCCTCGCCAATGGAAGCGAAACAGATGCGTGTAGTGGCAGCATTGCCAAGCACTATCATGCTATACTCCTCGCAGAGTACCTCGCCTTTTCTGGTGTGCCATTGTGTCCTGCCTGTCAACGACGTGATGGTCGTCGTGTTGCGGCCCTCTCAGAACGACCAGAATACAAAAATATGTCGGTGGAGCGTATTCTTCAGGGATGTGGACTCTGTGATGCTCATGGATTTCTCGTCACGGCCAAAAACGCGACAAAAGAGGAGGGAGCAGAAATGCGCAAAAAGGCAACCAAGCATAGTCTCGTGGAATTTTCCTTTGCCCTTGGGCTTCCCGGACGTTCAGCGGAAACCATGCATCTCTTCACCCGAAGTGGTGACTCCAAAGACGAGGGGCAAATGCTCATGAAAATGCCGACACGTTCAGGAGAATATGCGCTGTCGATTCGCTATCGAGCGGTGGGCATAGGAGTGGATACAGACAAGTGGCAGGTTGTCATTGCTGCTGAAACCCAGCGGCGAAGCCGACACACTGCCATCCTTTGGGCACTGCATGACACCTTACTGAGTCCCGAGGGCGCGTTGGCAGCGACCATGCTCCCACATCTGACGGGCTTGAAAGGGGCTGTCGTGGTGAAAAAGACGGTTGGTCGTGCGCCGATGTACTCGGGCCTCGTTGAAGACTTTGTCGTGCGGTTGCATGCCATGCAAACGGCTGACTGCGCTGTCTACTCGTTTGACACGGTCGATGCCTTCTCGACCATCATGCAGCAGCTCGTGATGGCCTCGTTCCCGTCGTTTCCTGCAGGACAGGTCAGTGGCGAACACCAGCAGGAGGCACATAGATGAGAAAAGGGGCCCTTCACTGGTTCGCGGCTGAGTATCACTTTCCATCAACCTATTCCTGTCGTCTTCCCTTGAGTAGTGCTACGAGTGCACTCATTTCACCTGGTCCAGGACCTGCAACCGTGCGTCTTGCACTCATTCGAGTCGGAATAGAACTCTTCGGGCTGGAGGTCGTCCGGGAGAAGCTGTTTCCATGGATTTGTTCAGCTCATCTCCGTCTGCGTCCGCCAGAGCGTATTGCTATCTCGGAGCAGGTCCTGCGTGCCTATAAGACAACAGAGAAAGGGAAAGCCGCCTCGGTCGTAGAGTCGGTGGTGTACCGGGAGATGGCACACGCCGAAGGCTCACTCATGCTCTACATGGAGCTTCCCCTGGAAGAGCAAGACAGGTGGAACTTGCTCTTGAGGAGTATCGGCTACTGGGGTCAGGCAAGTTCGTTCACCACGTGTCTGCAGATCAGCAAGAATGCTCCTGTAGCAAATGAATGTGTTCTGCCGTTGCGTGAGGTAAATACGACGACAGCATTACAGCCGTTCTTCTCCTGTATCCTTTCCGAGTTCCGTGATTCTCAGTTATCATGGCATGATGTTGTTCCACACGAAGGAGATGGTCCTTCGGCGACAGCGAATAGTGCGTTCATATGGGAAATCTATGTGTGGCCATTACAAGTTGTGAGACAAACGAGTCGAAGTAAGTTGCTGGTGCGCTCACCACTCTCGCAATAGAACTGGAGGGATGAGGCGGAAACTCGCCTCATCCCTCCTCGTTTCAAACGCCTAGTCGCGATCTCCTCTCTTATAACCAGTTTTCTCCCCCAAAGAACGTGACTGGACCCTCGCTTCAAACGCCTGATCGCGATTATTCTCTTCAATGCTCATCCAGATCGAACTCGACGGGTATGATAGGGCTGCTTCAAACGCCTAGTCGCGATTGTCTCTTGCTTGCAATAGTCTGTGATCAATGGCATCCATCAGATCCGCGCGGCTTCAAACGCCTGGTCGCGATTGTCTCTCTTGCACCCCCCTTCCCGATGCAGTATGTACATGTGGAGGCGCGAGAGGCTCCTATTTACCAAAGTATATCACGTTCATGACACATCTGGCAACCTCTATAGAGAAGATATTCTCTTATCGAGAGCCTCAGCTTGTCGAGAGGAATACATTCCCTTTCGCGAAGGGTACACCGATCTGCATCCTCGTGCTGTACGAAAAGAATTCTACATATAGTTTTTATGAAGCACTGTTCTGCATGAAAATTGGTATTTTGCAGCAAGTTTCTTTTTCTTCATTTTCGTTGCTTTTTGGAAGGAATCCTCTTGCTGCATTGCAAAGTGAATACTTGCTGCATTGCAAATATGTATAGAAAACCCTTGCTGCACTGCAAAGTGTCAATCTGCTGCATTGCAAAGTGTCAAATTACAATTACAACACCACTCCTGTCATCTTACCAACCCCTTACGTCGCATTTGGTCAAGGTCAAACTCTATGGGCATAATGGGACTAATTTTTGCTTCAGCACAGGCCCAGCCAATCAAAGAGAATCCAAGTTGTAGTCCCTTAGCAATTGTAGGTATTTGGCCTTCCGCGACTAAGCCTAAGCACTCTTGCCACGCCTCGACCATTTTTCCTTCATCATAGTGCTCTTGATAACCATGTAGCAGGGCTTCATGTGGTGCGAAATCATTATAGTTCAGGTGAAGTGTTGCAGCGATTAAGAAGAGCCAGTAGCCTACTTGACTCCCTTCTAGGATAGTGTCGGGTTCTCGACCAGCATGTGCATGTTCCCCACTCTGCACGTCCACTAATTCTTGCAATTCATCTGCTAGCCGCGATACGAGATAGCTTTGGCTATGGTCTTGTAGCAATCGTGAAGTGTTCGACTGCTCACTCATGTCATTATCACGCAAATAGAGATACACGCTATAGAGTTGTCTCATTTTTACTCGAAGTTCTTCTGGTGTCTCTATGTGTGTAGAGTCTTTGTCTATATGAAATTTATCTTCTTTCGTAGTCATATTCGTAGGTGCTGTCGCTTGAGTTGTGCCCTTCTCATATACCTCTTCTGGATCAAAGACGCGATCCATCACTACTTCATACGTATCATCTGATAGTAGACGCCGATAGTAGCAGCTATGGTAGCCATCGTGACAGGCTCCGCTGCCATTCTGCACTACGCGTACAAGAATACTGTTCTCCTCACAATTGACAAAAATGTCCCGCACTTCCTGGCTGTTTCCTGATTGCTCGCCTTTGCGCCAAATGGTATTACGTGAGCGACTAAAAAAATGGGTGAAGCCTGTCTCTCGTGTTTTCTGTAAGGCTTCCTCATTCATAAAGGCAACCATTAATACATCTCCTGTAGCATCATCTACAACAACACTAGGAATGAGGCCCTGGCGGTCAAAGCGCAACATGTTGTTTCTCAACTTTCCATACATCTTGCTGAACAACTAATGCGATTACTTCCACGGTAGACTTAACATGGTCGTATAACTATGTTTTGCTCTTGCAAATAGTGTTTTACCTCACACACACGGAACTCGCCGAAGTGGAAGATTGACGCGGCTAATACAGCATCAGCCTTACCGAGTGTTAACCCATCAAAAAAGTGTTCAAGTGTACCAACACCCCCTGATGCTATAACCGGTACAGAAACGGCGTTTGCTATCATGGCATTTAGTGTAAGGTCGTATCCTTGCTTTGTGCCATCACGATCCATACTTGTCAAAAGAATTTCGCCTGCTCCTAGTGCAACGCCTTGCTGTACCCACTCTAATGCGTCTTTTCCGGTAGGAGTACGTCCCCCATGAATAAACACTTCATACTTACTTGGCATAGTTGCGTTTGAACGTGCATCAATTGCAAGGACAATACATTGTGCTCCGAACTGTTCTGCTCCTGCACGAATCAGGTCAGGATGTTGTACTGCCGCAGTGTTCAGTGAAGTCTTATCAGCACCAGCACTTAATGTTGCACGAATATCTTCAATGGTACGAAGACCACCACCAACCGTTACAGGGATAAACACCTGCTCTGCCGTCCTACGTACTACATCAAGCATAGTAGCGCGGTTCTCATAGGAGGCTGTGATATCGAGAAAAACAATCTCGTCGGCACCCTCGGTGTTATAAAATTTTGCGAGTTCTACGGGATCGCCAGCATCGCGTAGATTTACGAAATTCACACCTTTGACTACTCGGCCTTTCGCAACATCGAGACAGGGAATAATTCGTTTGGTGAGCATACTCGCACTACCTCTCTAGTTCTCGTATTGCTGCATGTAAGTCGATATCTCCTGTGTACAGAGCTTTCCCAACAATGGCTCCCTCAACTCCCATTGCTGCTAAGACATGCAGATCGGCGAGTGAACTGACTCCACCAGAGGCAATTAAGGAATATGGCTTTGTAGACTGTGCAATCTTTTCTTGCATGTGGGCTATTGCTTCGATATTTGGACCAGTCATTGCTCCATCTCGTGCAATATCTGTATAGATAAAACGGCGTACCCCTAACGTACTTAGCTCAATTGCCAGGTCTGTCGCTGAAGTGCCTGACGTTTCCAACCATCCAGTAATTGCTATTTTGCCATCACGCGCATCTAACCCTATTGCTACGCGGTCCCCATAACGGATAAGGACCTCTTGCAATAGTTCACGGTTGGTGATGGCTACTGTTCCAAGAATAACACGATCTACTCCGGCATCGAAAATCTGCTCAATATGCTCCATAGAGCGTAGCCCGCCCCCAAACTCAATATGTGCGCGTGTAGCTACTCTCACTCGTTTGATAAGATCGAGATTGACGGGATATCCTTGCGCAGCACCATCAAGATCAACGATATGCAGCCACTTTGCCCCTGCTTTGTGCCAGCGTTCTGCAACGTGCGCTGGATCACTATCATATACTGTTGCTTTCGCATAATCGCCTTGATAGAGACGCACACATTGACCATCTTTGATGTCGATAGCAGGCAGGATAATCATGATTTCACCCACTTTACAAAATTGGCGAGTAGTTGTAGTCCAAGCTTCCCACTCTTTTCAGGGTGAAATTGCGTACCCCACACTTGCTCCGTTGTGATAACACTACAATACGATGAACCATACTCAGTGATAGCTGCGGTGCCTTGTGAGCTTTGTGGCTCGACATAGTAGGAGTGTGCAAAGTAAAAGTACGTATTTTCTGGAATATCGGCAAAAATAGGCAAATTTTCATGAAGAGGCTGAACCTGATTCCATCCCATATGCGGAATCTTCGGGCCATTTGGAATACGTCGCACCTCGCCTTGAAACAAACCAAGTCCATTCACCTCGCCTTCGGCATGATGTCCGGCAAGCAACTGCATTCCTAGACAGATACCGAGAAATGGCTTTCCTTGTTGTGTTGCCTCACGGATAGCATCATCTAAACCATGCTGCGTTATTTGTGCCATTGCGGAACCAGCCGAGCCAACGCCGGGTAGTACAACAGCCTCGGCTTCCGCTACAACAGTAGGCTCATTCGTTACTTGCACCGTCGCCCCAACGTACTCAAGGGCTTTCTCGATGCTATGAATATTTCCTGCGCCATAATTAACTAATGCAATCATGCCTCTTGTCCTTCTGCTCCGATACGCAAGGATATCATACCATTATTCCCCATAAATACCGTAAGTGCAAATCCAAGCCAGCCGATACTCGGTGGCATACGTTCAGCATCTATCAGATTCATCGTTAGTAAAGGACAACATAGCAACGCCGATTGCATAATCTCTAGCCAGTCATCAGGAAGGGCGTTCAGAGCGCGTAACTTCAAGAGGAGAGGCTGTAACAAGTATTCTTCCTTCGTTTGAAGAATAGCCTGACGTATAGGAGTTAAGGAGTAGTTGTGATTGACAACAATCGTTGTATCCTCGATGTGTACTGCGACAATATAATCCTGAGCTATTTCAGTAGGGAAATACATCCAAGTAGCAAACACGTTGTGGAAAAGGGGTTTGATAACATCGAGCAATGGTGAATGACGACCAGCAAATGCTGGATCAAAGTAGAGATAGTCTTCATTGTTCTCTAAAAAGACGTTGCCAAAATGAGCGTCGCCGTGTCCAACAATAGTAAACATAGCACGAGCAGGGTTGAGAACAATCGTAGCTCGCTCAATCAACTCGCCGAGCGTATACCTCTGGTCAACGCCATTAATGCGCCACTTATACGCTAGAAGTGTATCAAACGCAACACTTCCTTCGTTGTTAGGAAATGCAACATGTTTATTACCATAATAGTTTTTGAGGCGCTCACCCGCCAAACGGTGCCAAAAGAGCTGATGAATAGGAGCTTGTGCATGCTCTTCCGCACCACTAAAATCAAGTGTTCGTGTGTAGAGCACAAGTAAACGCTCACACTCGCGTCTTTCAGCATTCACTAATGTTTCAACTGTAACTTCTGTGGCTTGCTGAGTCTCAACAGAGCGCATCAAGTCAAACATCACAGGCCAATGGATAACAGGATAAATAACCATCTGCTGTCCATGTTCATGCATAATACGCACAGGTTTGACGATGTTATAGCATGCTTGTCGTAATACCTCGGCATGATAGTATTCTTCCAGAATGCCTTGCTCTTCTACATGTGTCTTGAAAAAATATTCCTCGCCGTTGGCACGGTAAAAGCCGTTAAAAGAGTTTAGCGAAACAGCTTTAGGGGTGAGTGTAACACTTTCCACCTGCAAATCCATATGCACACTGAACCAACGATACAACAATCGTTCCGCTTTTTCGCGTTCATGAAACTGCAATCGCTGAATAGTTGCCAGACTATCTATCTCTTGTATGAGCGCAGGAAGTTTTGTTACATCCGCGATAAGAAAATCTGGATTGCTTTGCTCAAGTATCGTTCGTGCTTGAGGTGTTCTTGCACCCGTTAAAACAGCAATAGTTATAGTACCTGCGGCTTTTCCTCCTTGAATATCGCTCGGCGTATCACCTATTACTAAAAATGTTTGTATCTTGCGGCTATAAGAAGCATAAACATAATCAGGATTAGCGGCTAGTAAGAACTGAAATGGATGGGGCTTTACTAGAGATACGGACTTCCCTTGTGCTGCAAGTGCCGCCTCCGCTTTGGCTATTTCGGCATGTGTAGTGATATGCGATATCCCAAAATATGATAATAAACCGTAATTCTCAAGCGGAACAAGTGCTTCCTGTCTAGGTCGCCCCGTAGCAATACCGAGTGTATATCTCTGTTGCTGAAGGTTCTCAAGCATAGCTCGTAGTTGTTCTATCGGAAACAAGGGTTTTTCAAAGGAAATACATCCACGTTTCCCAGCTTGCTTTGGAACATGTCCATAATCATGCATGTACAGTTCATCCCCTAGATACCACTCTTGAAAGAGCTGTTCACAAAACTCCCATGAAGGGCTATATCGTGCGAAAACATCTTCTATAGGTATACCTAATACCTGAGTGGCATACGCGTTAAAACACTTTATAAGTTCGAGGCCACTATATCCATAAAACACAGGATCGTTAATCGCATCAAGCACACGCGTATCGTGTATTTTCTTGTCTGCTACAGTTGCTAGCTGTCCCCTAAAAGCAGCAATCCAATCCTCATCGGCTGGTCTTAGTGGAAGGAGTGTTTCTTTATGTGGTATAAGTGTGAGAAGATGAATCAGATATAAGCAAAATCCACAGTAACAGGTATCCCAATTAGAGTTGACCGCTCTTGACTTGAAGCCTACAATACTCGCCTCCGGCAGAACACTTCGACTAAGACTACGGCTCTCCTCTGCGGTTGTCACAGGCTGGTACGTGGATGTCGTATTTTCTATATTCCAATAGCGTGAACTATACAGTAGTTCATGTATGACCAACCCCGCCGTGTCCCAGTATGCTTCTTCACTAGTGATAACGCCGTCAAGATCAAAGATAATCAGTTTCGTATTACTCAAAGCACCACCCGTTTCAAGCGTCCATGTAGACTTTGCACACTCATAGACGCCTCATTAAAGCGATATGTTAGTGGCGTGATGCTGATATTAGTCGCTCCGATACTGCGTAGAAGTGCTACTGTTTCCAGGAGTTCAGAGGTAGAGCCACCTAAACGCACTATGCCAGAAATGGTGTACCAGCCTGGGTTTGCTGATGTTGCGACCTCAGACAGTGCAATACGTAATTCGGCACGAGAGTTAAGTGTTATCAGGTGTTGCTGTAATTCATCCGAGATACGCCGTATTGCTTCGTGACTTTCTGCCTGTACTTGTGCGGTAAGCATTGAACGCTCTTTTGCTTGTGTCCGCGCCTCAATCAATTCAAGAATAGTCTCTGCCACCTTAAGTGCATGTGTCTCCTCCGTCAACTGTAGCGTATTGGCGATAAGACATGCTTGTGATCGTAACACTATACCATCATCTAATATCTTCAAGCGATTTTCACGTAGTGTTGTTCCTGTCTCAGTAAGGTCTACAATCAGATCGGCAGTATCAGTGAGTGGAGCAGCTTCTAATGCTCCATGAGGGGAAAAGATTTTGCAATGTGTAATGTTATGCTTACGTAAGAGTTGATTGGTCAAGATCGGATATTTCGTGGCTATACGAAGACCACGACCTTTGTGTACAAGATAGTAGCCAGAGAGGTGCCAGAGATCGGCACAGTTGCTCACATCAATCCATGTTTCTGGTACTGCAACAACAAGACTGCATGCACCATAACCAAGATCACGTTCTAGCACCATCAGGTCTTCATCCTGAGTGTCATCATCCCGCTCTTCTCCATATCCACGGTGCTCTGCGAGAATATCATAGCCAGTAATACCAAGCGTTGCATCACCACTTTGAACAAGTAATGGAATATCTGTTGGACGTTGAAACACAACTTCTACCTCTGGCATACTTTTGATGCGTGCAAGATACTGACGTGGGTTACTCCTATTGACTTTTAGTCCACACTCGGCAAGGAAATTTAGTGTTGCAGTCTCTAATCCTTTACTAGGAAGAGCCAGTCGAACTTTTGTATCAGCACTCACAACTGCACCTCTTTCATACCTTGGGCAAGTAACTCGCTACTTATGACCTGCTCTTCTCCCGTAGTAAGGTCATGCATGGTCACTACATTTCTTTGTCGCTCATCCTCGCCCATAATGAGTGCGAGCGGAATATTTTTCTTCGACGCATGTTTTAAACCAGCACTTACTCCATGACCAGTCACATCCAGTTCTACAGAGATACCAGACGACCGTGCGATACGAGCTATGTGTAGAGCGTATGGCATCTCCTCTATACGTACAGGAATAACAAGTGCTTGTGTACCTTGTATAATAGGAAACTCATCTTTGGAGACAAGTGAAAGCAGACGCTCAACACCGAAGGCAAAACCGCATGCACCCACATCACGTGTACTCCCAACAGCACGCATCAAACGATCATAGCGCCCACCGCCACAAAGTTGCGTATCAAAGCCATCTGCTTCTTGCGCGTGTATCTCGAATACCAGCCCTGTATAGTAACTCACACCACGTCCAAGCGAAAGATTCAGTATAATCTGTTCGCGTCGCACACCTCCCTGTACGAGAATAGAAACCAGTTGTTGCAATTCTTGAAGTGGTTCCGTGTCGAGTTGATAGCGTTGCAACAAATCTTGTAAGGCATCAAACACATGTGGCGGTGGTCCTGAAATAGCATGTAACTCGCGCAAAAAATCCAATGCATACAGAATTCGACGCCGCTGCTCGCCTCGCTCCATCTTCCACAAGAAACGTTCAACCACCTCACTTCGTGCTTCATCATCGCTAAAAGAGATGCTGATCCCACTTAACAACGATGTAATATAGTGCGAGTCTTGTGTAAGGAGTGCCTCATCACGTCCTTCCTCACGTGCAGGAACCGATGTATCACGTCCATTCAGAGGATAGAGTGCTTCCAATCGTGCCTGTGCCAACTGCTCGCCCTCTTCTGATCGGCTAATCTGTTCCATTAAACTGAGCAGTAGACGAGCTGCTTGGTCGTCGAGGTGTAGACGATTAATAAAGCCACTTGCAACGCCGATGTGTCCCAGTTCCAGACGATACTCTGGAATATGTAATTCTTGCAACACATCACATGCTAACTGTACCATCTCTGCGTCAGCTGAGGCTGCATGTCCACCAAACAACTCGATACCAAATTGCGTGTGCTGCCGATATCGACTACGCCCTGGTGCCTCATACCGGAAAATTGGTCCAGCGTATTGAAAGCGCAAAGGCAATGACTGCTGTTGATAATGATCAAGGTAGAGCCGACAGATCGAAGCAGTATACTCTGGACGTAAGCATAAATCACGATGATGTAACCGAAACGCATAGAGGTTTTGCCATAATTCCTGACCGAAACTAGCTTGAAACAAATCGCTCCGCTCAAGAATCGGTGTATCAATCAAGGCATACCCTGCACGCGATACAAGTGTTGTCAGACGATGTGTTATCCATTGGGAGTTTTGTTGCATCTCTGGTAAAGAATCGTGCATCCCACGTAAACGCTCCACACGTTTTTTCATGCTTCGTTCTATCCTCTCACCGAATTATCATTGTGCCAGCACCCTGCTCGGTGAATAACTCACGAAGCAACACGTGCTTCTCACGCCCATCAACAATATGTACACGCGGAACAATTGCTAATGCATCCAGGCACGCCGTCACCTTTGGGATCATGCCCCCATTGATGATACCATCTGCGATTAACTGTTGGGCCTCTTGTTCACTTAATTCTGAGATTAACGAACCATCAGCATGCCGAATACCCACAACATTGCTCAAGAAGATCAGCTTTTCCGCGTTGAGCGCACTCGCAAGATGTGAAGCCACAAGGTCCGCATTGATATTCAAACACGTACCATCTGGTCCCTCACCAAGAGGAGCAATGACAGGAATATAATTTTGTTCTATCAGTGCCTGTACAGGTGTTGGATCCACTGACTCAACGTCACCAACAAAACCTAAGCGTTCATTCACAATATGCGCCCGTACCATGCTGCCGTCGGTTCCACTCAGCCCAATTGCTTTGCCACCCATATGCGAAGCCATCAAGACTAATCCTTGATTGACCTGCCCTAGTAATACCATACGCACAACTTCTAGTGTTGGCGCATCGGTAACACGTAGACCGTTTTCAAAACGCGTCGGCAGGTGCAATTTGTCGAGCCATTCATTGATATATGGACCACCACCATGAACAAGCACAGGACGAATACCAAGCTTCTGTAACCACACAATATCTTGTAGCACCGACTCTTGATGCTCAAGCGTACTGCCACCTAATTTTATCACGAGCGTCTTGCCTTTTAAAAAATCAATGTACGGCAATGCCTCGCTAAGCACCTGTGCGATAAGATGTTGATCGTTAATAATATCGCCCTCCGGCGTCAATGAAAAACTAATAGCCATGAAAAATTCCCTCTTCCATTACGGATAGACAGCCAATGCCGTTAATCCAGTTGTTTCCGGCAAGTCATAAAGAATATTTGCGTTTTGTATTGCTTGCCCTGATGCTCCCTTCACGAGATTATCAAGACACGAAATGACGACAAGTCTTTGTGTACGAGTATCTACAAAAGGATGAATAAAGCAAGAATTGCTGCCGTAGCTCCACTTCGTGTGTGGTGATGAATCAACAACATGTACAAATGGTTCGTTGGCATAGTGCTTCTCATACAGTTCGCGTACATCCTCTGTTGTGAACGTACTTTGTTTCAAGTCCGCATAGCATGTCGCAAGAATGCCACGCGTCATAGGTACAAGATGCGGAATGAACGTCACTCGTAGTTGCTCTTTTCCGTCGTTTGGTGCTGCTTCGGCGAGTTCCTGTGTAATCTCTGCTAAGTGGCGATGTCCATCGAGACTATAAGCATTGATATTCTCGTTCACTTCGTCATAGAGCGTCGTGAGCGAGGGTGTACGACCAGCCCCGCTTACACCAGATTTCGCATCAATAATAATTCCAGGCTGAATAATCCCTGTGGCGACAGCAGGGATCAACGCGAGTATAGAAGCTGTTGCATAACAACCAGGATTAGCAACAAGTGATGCATGTGTAAGCTGTGAGCGATGCAGTTCACATAAGCCGTATGCAGTCGTCTCCAAAAGTGCAGGCGCGGGATGTGTATGTTTATACCACTCCTCGTATACGCTTCCATCGTGCAAACGGAAGTCGGCTGACAAATCGACAACCTTTGTTCCACGCTCTAAAAGTGTCAGAACAGAATCTGCTGCCGCCGCATGTGGCAAACACACAAACGCGAGGTCAGTTTTCGCCGCCTCCTCTGTAATCATCAATGCAGGGTCAATGACAGATGGAAGCGCATAGAGTTGTGGAAAAACTTCGCCCAGACGCTTGCCCACAGCACTACGTCCCGTTACAGAGGTAACGACAAATTCAGGGTGTTGTGCGAGTAAACGCAGCAATTCCAAGGCAGTATAGCTCGTCACATTGACGATAGAAACAGTCACCATGCGCTTCTCCCTTATGATGTAATAAGTAATCAAATTCATAAAAAAAGCCCTCGTCCCCTGTATCAGGGACGAGGGCAATATTTTGCTCCCGTGGTACCACCCACATTGTCTTTCACTCTTGCGAAGCCGCGTTCTGAACGGATCTTATTCCCTACTTTGTGGTAGCGAACATGGAAAGACCACTTTTTTGTTGACTCTTGTGCTGCGTGGGAGTCATCCACCTATACCTACTTGTCACATAGTAACTTTCTTCGGTCAGCCGCTCACGAAGCGGTTCTGAGGTAGTGTACCCATTCCGATCTCTCACCATCTATCGGATCGCTGTTGGACACTATGCTCATACTCTGTTCGATCAAAGCGGGTCAGTCTCTATTTAATTGTCTTACCTCTAAGGATACCAGCATGGAAAGCAGTTGTCAATTTTATTTTTGGTAGTAAGCAACACAATTCTATGGTGGAAATAACCATAAGAGACTTCTACCATGACTTAGCGTTCTCTTGCTTTTCCAGATGATGCTTGCTGTAAATGACCTCTGAGTTCATGGTGGTGCGGTTGAGACCTATCGGAAACCGAGCTGAGTGGCTCAGCAACGGACTCAAGTGCTTGACCCTCAGAATTGGCTCCAAACAGTATCTCGACAATGCCGCCCAGGATCATGATGGCTGCTCCAATAAGGTAGCCAATAAAGAGTCCTGTATTACTCGGCTGTCTTGGACACTAATGCGCGTCTAAGACGTGTCACAACTCATCTGGAAGCCCCAAATGAGATTGTAGTGCCGCGTCAAGAGGTGACACAAAATTATAACGCAATGAAAGCTACAATTTGTAACATCGCTGATAGCATTGCCAGCACAGGCAGTGCGCACGACGTTCATTTATATCGCTCACAGCCAAACCTTGTAGGAGTGAATGGAAATGCGGCAACGGACCACATTGAGGAAAAACTTGACCTTATGCTTCACACGACGTTCGATGCACAAGTACCACTTAGCCAAGCACACATCCAGGCCGAAGAAATCAAACGCAGGCTGCGCCATGAGTATCCCCACCTGGACTCCGTGGTTATTCATACAGAACCGCCCGAAGCGTAGAAAGCTCTCTCCTTCGTTACAATCTATGTTATTATAGAACGTGGAGCTATCCACACTATTTTGAACTCATGGAGATGTCATATGCCTACCTCTGCCAACCGCGTGTCAACCTTTGGCACAACTGTCTTTACTGAAATCAATATGCTTGCACAACAGTATGGCGCACTCAATCTGGGACAGGGAAAACCTGATTTTGATACACCACCCGATATTGTGCAACAACTGACGCAAGCAGCGCAGTCGGGACAGTATAACCAATACGCTCCTGGTCCTGGTAGTTCTTCATTGCGTCAGGCTGTTGCCGATCACGCGGCACGTTTTTATAACATGGACATTCATCCAACGACAGGAGTTGTTGTGACGTCGGGTGCGACGGAAGGTATTCTCGCAGCAATTATGGGCCTTGTCGATCCAGGCGATGAAGTTATCGTGATTGAGCCATTTTATGACTCCTACGTGCCGGGAATTATCATGGCAAATGCAGTTCCTGTCTATGTTCCCTTGCATCCTCCAACATGGACATTTGATACCGAAGAACTGCTCGCCGCATTCACGTCAAAGACACGTGCGATTATTCTGAATACTCCTCATAACCCTACAGGACGCGTCTTTACTCATCAAGAGTTAACCATGATTGCTGAATTGTGCATTGAGCATGACGTAACGGTCATTTCTGATGAAGTGTACGAACACTTACTTTTTGGGAGCGCGCAGCATATTCCTATTGCTACATTGCCAGGAATGTTTGAGCGTACAGTCACGGTAAGTAGTGCGGGGAAGTTGTTTAGCGCGACAGGCTGGAAGATTGGTTGGGTCTATGGACCGCCTTCTCTAATTGAGGGGGTCATGCGTGCGCACCAATTTGTAACCTTTTCGGTCCATTATCCGTCACAAGAGGCAATGGCATATGCACTCAACCTGCCACCAGCATACTACCAAGCATTTCAGGCCATGTATGAGAGCAAGCGTCAGCTCATGCTTGCCGCACTCACAAGTGGTGGACTATCATGTGTAGCACCAGAAGGTACATACTTCGTCATGGCAGATTTTTCAGACGTTTTTCAGGGCACATCACTCGCATTTACACAATACTTGATCCAAGAAGTTGGCGTGGCTTGTATCCCACCAGACACATTTTATGGTCGGGAACACGCACATGTTGGCAAAAATTATGTACGTTTCGCATTTTGTAAAAGCGATGCACTCTTGCAACAAGTCCATACTCGACTAGCACGATTGCAGAAAAATACAGCAGCAACGTTATAAACAACAGCAATGCGACGTTGTAATAGATAACACGAACTAGTGAGAGAAGAGGTAATCGGCAAAGCGATGGCTAGCAATAGAGGAGACCTTACAGGAAGAACACTCGGCACATGTGTCCTTGAAAATCTTGTTGGACAAGGTGGTATGGGAGCAGTATACCTCGCGCATCAAACTCGACCAGCACGTAGGGTTGCGGTAAAGGTGTTGCTACCAAATACCGCCATGAGTAGCGACGTATATCAGGCATTTCTTGCACGCTTCCGCCGTGAGGCTGATGTTGTAGCAAAACTCGAACACGTCAATATTATGCCGATCTATGAATACGGTGAGCAAGATAATCTGGCATATTTAGTCATGCCGTATCTTACAGGTGGCAGTTTACGTGATGTATTGCAACGACAAGGCGCGCTCCCACTTGAACAGGCCGCAACATATTTGGAACAAGCAGCGTCAGCGCTTGATTACGCACATGGACAAGGCGTTATCCACCGCGATTTGAAGCCAGCCAATTTCTTATTAGCCTCGGATGGTAGACTTGTGCTCGCCGACTTTGGTATAGCTCGTATCATGGAAGACACCTCTAGCAACTCTGGGTTAACCAGTACAGGCATGATTATTGGCACTCCTGAGTATATGGCACCAGAGATGGTCAATGGTGATCAGGTTGATTATCGTGCCGACATCTATGAACTTGGTGTTGTGCTCTTTCAAATGCTTAGTGGGCACGTACCGTTTAGAGGAACAACACCTATTGTCGTCATTACCAAGCACATGCAAGAGGCATTACCTTCTCTAAATCAACTTAATCCAGCCATTCCTGCCCCCGTTGATGCCGTTATACAGAAGGCCACAGCGAAGAGGCGTGAAGATCGTTATCCATCAGTGAGTGCTTTTGCACGCGATTTCCGCAGAGCAATAAGTCAGGCTCCTGCACCGTACGTTCCCTATGTCGTTGATATACAAAACAATCCTGCGTTTTCAGCAGAACCAACCATAGCACAGGCAACACAAAGACAATATAACACATCATCTCCTCAACAGGAGCCACTGTACTATAATCAAGGCAGTCCAATAGGTCAGCAGATGAACACGTATGGAAACTACCAACAACCAATCTCGCCTCTGTATAGTACACCTCCTGGCGTAACACCACCATATAAACCACCTACGCAAAATAACGCTCGCCCTCTTCTTGTCATTCTAGGAGTTCTTGTTGCACTTATCCTGGTCATTGCTGGAGTCTCTGCGGGTATCATCTTGAATAACAAAAATCAACAAGGAAATACAGGGATAACGCCAACTACAGGAATTCCTACGCAGGGAACAGCTCAAGCAACGGCTACGAAGGCACCAACGCCAACACCGTCTCCAACCAAACAGCCCACGGTAGCACCAACGCCAACACTAAAACCTACAACAGCTCCAACACAGCCCCCGACGGTTCCCGTTGGCAATCAATTATATGCGGCAGCAAGCCCTGGTGCTGGTTGTGACTCAGGTAGCGGGAAATGGGATAATTCTAATGGTATACAGGTTTCTTGTCAAAACGGGAAAACTTCGCTCAACAATCCTACACAATCACTTGGTGGTACATTCTTGACATCTATTCCAGGGCAAACATATCCTTCTAACTATGTGGTACAGGTACAATTACAACAAGACCCTGCATCAAATGCTGATTTTGGTGTTTACTTTCGTAACCAACCTGGAAACCAGCCTGGCACCTACGCATTTCTTATTCACTCTGATGGTACCTGGGGTGCGTATGTATACGATAATACTACAGGCAAGGCTACACGGTTCAAACGTGGAACGCTAGGATCGGACATTCATGCTGTAGTTACACTCGCAATTGTAGTCACTGGAAATGATTTCGCGTTCTATGCCAATGGCAATAGACTCGCAGGTGCTTTCAGCCAAAGATATTCGGCAGGAACTGCTGGCATCGCGTTAGATCAAGGGGCAACGGTAACAGCAAACAATTTTGAGCTATATACACCTGCTTCTTAAACTACCCGAAGTAGGTGTATAAATATGCTCTCAGCATTGAGAATCATGCAAGATTCTGGCTGCCTCAGATGGACTATCGACTGAGACGCAGAACAGCTTTGCCGATGAATTGTCTTTGCAGCAAGCGTTGTGCAATATCACCAATATCGTGCCAGGAAGCCTCCACCTCGATTGATGTCCGCAATCGTTGCTCTGCTACCATTTGCGCGAGCCAGGCCAGATCTTCAGACGCAGCACGACGATCTAATTCTGCAAACATCCTCAGCTTGTAGAGGGTAATTCCCCCTGGAACCATGAAATTTCTGAGATCAAGAGTGACTTCTGGAGATGCCGACCAGCCCAGTGTGACGCAGGTTCCCCCTGGTGTCAGCAGAGAGAATGCACTCGCCAGTGCTTGTCCACCAAGTGACTCGATAATCAAGTGATACGGGCCATAGGCACGCGCAAGCGAGAGATCTTCCCCCACAATCACCTCATCGGCTCCCGCCTCTCGTACGAGCACCTCGTTGCGAGCTTGGCGAGCGGTACCGACGACAGAGGCACCGCTGAGCCTGGCGAGCTGATGCGCGAAGAGTCCCACCCCACCGGTGGAACCAGTAATTAACACGCGCTTGTGCAGGAGCGGCCCACCTTTCTCAAGTGCCCAGAGTGCGGTGAGTCCAGCCGTTGGTAAGGTGGCCGCCTGAGCAAACGTCACGCTTGCAGGAAGTTCGGCTAGCCTGTTCGTAGGAACTGCCACCTGCTCAGCCCATGAACCTGCATCAACCAAGGCCATCACTCGGCTCCCGGCCTTCGGTCCTGTTCCATTGGCTGCTTGCGTGATGACGGTTCCGGCCAGATCCCAACCAAATCGCGAACCCGCTTCGGCCATCATGGCAAACATCACTTCTCCTCGATTCAACGAAATGGCCTCCACCTGAACAAGCACTTCCGACGGGTCGGCCTGGGGTGCTTCGACCTCTTTGATGGCAAGCCGCCCTGGAATCTCAGGATCAACAACTATCGCACGTATGAAACTCATATATCTCATCCCTTTCTCTGATAGCAATGTGGGAACATCCCCCATTAGACGTAGGATTGGGTGCGCGGTTGTATGACCACTTCACACGCCTCGCAGCAACTCTGGAACCACTGAAAAAATAGAGCAGCTTCTAGCACTGTAATTTGACCCGTTCATACGCAATAACTTTATCAGCGTACTACGAGGGACACGTGAAAATATATGTGATATTTTCACGTGTCCCTCGTAGTACATGCTAATATTACACTACACTTTTATTGCTATACGCTTGCGTAACATCCTGTACCGACCCAATGAGCTTTTGTGCTACCAGAAATTTCTCCATTGAGAACCATGTAGCACTATCGTTGTTACCCAGTTGTCCGTTACCCTGCCATATTGGAATTGTTGCCTTCAATACACTAAGCGTTTGAGTGGTATCCGTCAGACCGGGAATGAATGGCTTACACAGCGTCACCGCGCCCGCTGGGTCAGCAATGACATCTTTTAGTCCCTTTAACGTTGCCTGTACGAAATCTCGTACCATCTGTGGCTGACTGGCATAGGTATCCTCTGTTGTTATAATGCCATTTGAGACAAGAGGCTGGTGATCGGAAACATCGAATGTACGGACATCAAAGCCCTTCTTTCGTAATTGAAGTGGCTCGTTGTTTGAGTAACCCACCACGGCATCTACTTTGTGGCCTATCAGAGCTGCAACTTGCGTGAAACCGATTGATTGTACTTTTACATCAGCTAGCGAGAGTTTGGCACTATACAGCAAAGCTAACAAGCCAGTGTATGTCGAGCCATATGGACCAGGAACACCAATCGTGTGTCCTTTAAGATCAGCTAGTGTCTTGATAGAAGAACTAGCTGGCACAATCAAGCTCACAGGATATTTCTGAAAAATGGTGGCGACATCAATAGCTTTGATATGTTTATCGCGTGCCTGCAACGTTTCATCTCCGCCTGCAAAGACAAAGTTGTTTTTGCCTGCAACCATTGAACCAATCAAATCAGGCACAATACCTTGATTGAAGGTCACGTTCAAACCTGCTGCTTTATAATAACCTTTGCTTTGAGCGACGTAAAATGGCGCAAATTGAATATCAGCAATGTAGCCAAGCCCAATAGAGATACTTTTGGTTGTGGGTTGTGCTGTTGTACTTCCTCCGCCAGTTGCTGTGCTACTGCTACCGCACGCACTCAGGAAGAGTACAAGCAACATACTCACCGACAAAATTGGCAAAAGAGTAACTGAACGATGACGAATAGGCATCGAGATATTTCTCCGTTTTCTTAATAAAGAATTTCAGCGAGTTTCACTAATAGCCACGTCGCGCTATAGTACAGTGCCGCTAAAACTGCAAGCACGATAACGGTTGCGAACATCAATGGTGTGTCGTACTGATGCTGACCTTGCAGAACAAGAGAGCCAAGTCCTGCCGCACCACCACTGACAAACTCGCCCACTACTGCGCCCGTGATCGACAGCGTTAAGCCTGTGCGTACTGCTGCAAGTAACGAAGGCAAAGCTAGCGGAAACTCAATATAAGCGAGTAATGACCAGCCAGAAGCTCCTTCAACTCGTGCAGCATCAGTCAGAGCAGAGTCAATGGTCTGCACACCAAGAATAGTGTTTATCACCATTGGAAAGAGCACAACCAGCATACAAATCACCATGATTGGCAACAGCCCATACCCTAACCACAGGATCAAGAAAGGTGCCACTATAAGCGCGGGAATAGCCTGACCAGCTGATAAGTATGGCTGAAGCGTGGCAGCTAGAATGCGCGATTTCGCAATTCCATATCCTAGTGGTAACGCGACACCAACTGCAAGTAAGAAACCAAAAAGGCTCTCTTGCAGTGTGACAACAAGCGCATCCCTAAGATACATTCCAGAACCAAGACCATCTGCTAAACGTGCCAAAACATCGCCGGGAGGAGGTAAGAAGAGACTCGAAACGTGACCAGCAGTTGTACTCACGTACCAACTTATGAGGATCAGGACAGCCAGCACTAGTGGTGGCAGGATCAAGAGGACCTGCCCTGTCGCGTTTCGACGAGAAGTACGCACATTGTCTGTACGTATTGGACGTTGCTGCAAGTCATCCTGTGCTTGAGCATACGTTTGTCGCACCGTTGCAGGTGCATCTTTTGTCGTAGAAGTTGTAACACTCATTAGACTTCCCTCAGTCATAGCTATACTGACCGTTTTTCCCAAAAAAGCAGGAAAAGCTGTCAATTCAACTGACACTTGGGAGGCATGTAGGGAGGTACAAGAAAATCGTTCGTGCATACAAGGTATACACTAATAGACCTATTACAACTCTGTAACAGGACACAGCGATTTCCATTTAAACCTTCTCCCATCCAGACTATACTGTCGGCTTCGGAATCACACCGAATCCTGTCCACAATAACGTTTTACAACGATATATGTAGACTCGCGGGCTTAGCACATGTACCACGCACATGTACTTCACCGCCGGTCGGGAATTGCACCCTGCCCCGAAGGTCTCTAGGGATAAGTATGCCACAAAAGCAGGGGCGAGTGCAAGAGGAAAATTTATTAGTAGACACTTCATAAACGAAAGTGATAGTATTTAAAGTACATCGAGTAGTGCAACAACATCGTTATAACTACTGTTGCATGTATCACTA
>CAXUIS010000006.1:37551-51135 GCA_964250915.1 uncultured Ktedonobacteraceae bacterium
AACCCTCCCCGCGCCCCATTTTCCGGCCGCCCCTGTGCCTTGCATTTCCATGTTAACTGTTTTTCGCAAGATGAAACTCTTCGGCATACTCATACTCGTACTTCTTGCCCATTTCCTTACCAAAGTCTCGTATCATCTGCTCCACTTCTATCGTTCCGTTCTCGAATTGACTGACATGCGCACGTAACGCCTGCATCTTGATGTCTATCACTGGTGTGATATCAACCGCGAAGTTTTGTACGGGCGCAGCAGCAATATAGACTTCCGAAACTTTATGTGGTTTAAGACCTTCTTGCATCAGTTCTGGAAAATCCCAGGGATTTTGTGATGCTGGATAGATTGCCTCTAGCGTCGCACGTCCAGCAGTAAGGTGATCTCGATGATCCCTTTGCAGAATGTACGATGGTGTCCATGAGCGATCTGGCGATTGACAAATCACACGTGAAGGCTTGTGAGTGCGTAGCAGGCGCACGATGTCTCGACGCATCTCTAGTGATGGCTCCAACTGTCCATCTGGGTAGCCAAGAAAGTAGACATCCTTCAGGCCAAGTACCTTACCAGCATTCTTTTGCTCCTGCTTGCGCGTCTCGACGATACGCTGCCGCGCCTCAGGACTCACATCCGTTGCATTATCAGAACCACCACTTCCACCATCGGCACAGATGACATAGTAGGCGTCCCAGCCATCACGCACCCATGTAGCAATCGTACCTGTACAGGCGAACTCGGCATCATCCTCATGTGCCATGACGACCATTACAACTTTGTTTAGTTCAGACTCGCTCATATAGACACCCTTAATCTTTTTCGAGTAGGACGAGTAGTAAACCACCAATCGTAGAGAGATTTTTCAAGAATTGACCTCGTTGCATTACATGTCCTTGTGGTGTTGTCTCTTGCCAGAAAGGATGCCCGACGAACGTTGTAGGGACAAGTGAACCTATCAATCCAAGGGCGGCAAGCTTAGGCAAGAAGCCAACAGCTAATGCTGTACCCCCAACAACCATTGCAGCCCCATTGAAGATGACAGCCTGTCTCGGGGCCGGAATACCAGCCTGATCCACCATTGTAACACGCGCCCCCGGTTCTGCAAACGCACCATACCCATTTATGATAAATATACCTGCTAATAGTGAATGACCGAGTGTCTTACTGAATGACATAGCCTTCTTTCTCCTTGTTATCGTAGAATAAAAAAGCAACAATTTTTGTTTTCCACTTTATACGTATACCCGTGTCTTTATAACGCGACCCAAATCGCGTTCAAGTTTCACAGGGTGACACGCTACTATAAAGTACTACCAATCCTGAGTCGAGCTAACACTTTATTTTGTGTAGTATTATCTCTTTGAGGTTAATCATACACGACGAGGAGCTACATGGCAACTGAACTACGCATACTACCTATTACAGGTATCGGCGAAATTCCGTCTGGTACCGATCTAGGTAAACTCATACATGATGCCTTACAAGCACAACAGCTTGAGATTGAACAAGGAGATGTGCTGGTCATAACGCAAAAAATCGTCTCGAAAGCTGAAGGTCAACTGGTCAACCTTGACGAAGTTGAGCCATCAGAATTCGCACGTATCGCCGCTCAGCAGGGCAAAAAAGACGCACAGCATCTCGAAGTAGTTTTGCGTGAGAGTAAACGCATTGTACGTATGGATCACGGCGTATTGATTAGCGAAACGCATCATGGTTTCATCTGTGCCAATGCAGGAGTCGATGAATCAAATATTGGCGGTAAACGTCAATTAGCCTTACTACCCGTTGACTCCAATCGCTCCGCACGTGAGATTCGAGTACGACTACAACAGCTATCGAAAAAACAACCAGAACCCGATATTGCCATTATCATTTCCGATACATGGGGGCGTCCATGGCGTTCTGGTCAGGTCAATAATGCAATTGGTGTTGCGGGTATGGAATCGGTAGTTGACTATCGCGGTCAAATCGACCCTTATGGCTACGAACTACAGGCGAGTGCTATTGCTGTAGCCGATGAGCTAGCCTCAGCCGCCGAACTCGTTATGGGCAAGATTGATCGTATTCCGGTAGCACTCATTCGTGGCTATGCATACATTCCATCAGAGAGTGATGCAAGCATCTTGATCCGTGATAGCGCATCAGATATGTTTCGCTAAGTAGTCTCATCAGAAAGCAACATCGCGTGACAACACATTCCGAAATACGACAAGAAACACAGCCAAGTCGCTCATCTGACCTCGCAACACTTCTACGCAGTCGGCGTAGTGTGCGTAGTTATCAACAACGTCCTGTAGAGCGTGAACAGTTAGAGCAGATACTAGAAGCGGCGCGCTGGGCACCTTCACCTCATGGCAGACAACCTTGGCGTTTTGTCGTCTTAACACAACAAGAGCCAAAACAGGTGCTTGCTGATAGCATGGGTCAAACTTGGCAGCGTAACCTTGAGATGGATGGGCAAGATGCAGCGATTGTCAACATTCGCCGCGAAAAATCGCGACTGCGTATTCTGAATGCGCCTGCGATCATTATTCCTTGTCTCTATCTGGAAGACCTCGACACGTATCCAGACGAACAAAGGCAAGAAGACGAAAAGACAATGGCAATACAGAGCATAGGTGCGGCAATACAAAATATGTTGCTCATGACCTATGACCTCGGCCTCGATGCTGGTTGGATGTGTGCCCCACTGTTCTGTCCAGAAGTTGTGTGTGACGCATTGAGACTAGACACTCGGCTGATTCCACAAGCACTTATAACCGTAGGATATGCTGCCGCTGATCCAAAACGACGCGAGCGGCTTCCATTGAATAGTTTGATTGTACGTTTTGATTGAGGGAAAGCTATGATTGTTGTTCTTGCAGGTGGTGTTGGCGCGGCACGCTTTTTACAAGGTGTAGTACAGGTTGTGCCACAGGAACAGATAACGGTGATTGTCAATACAGGTGATGACCGTAATTTCTACGGTTTGCACGTCTCACCCGATAGCGATATTGTGATGTACACGCTCGCGGGCATGGTCGATGAAGCACATGGCTGGGGCGTACGCGGCGATACCTATAACACAATGCAGCAATTGACACAGTATGGTGAGGACGATTGGTTTATGCTCGGAGACCGCGACCTTGCAACGCATATTCACCGTACTCACCTGTTACGTGAAGGCAAAACGCTGAGCGAAGTTGCTGACAATATCCGTACACAGCTTGGTTTGGGCTTGCGTGTCTTGCCGATGAGCAATCAACCTGTTGCAACACACATTCAAACACCTGCAGGATTACTTCACTTTCAAGAATACATGGTCAAACGTCGCACGCTTGACGAAGTGCAGGATGTTGTCTTCGTAGGCGCACAGGAGGCAAAGCCCGCACCGGGCGTACTCGACGCCCTAAGAGAGGCCGACGCTATCTTACTTGCACCCAGCAATCCCATTGTCAGTATCGGCAGTATATTGTCCGTCCCAGGGATACACGACGTGCTGCATGAAGCAAAAGGGATGGTTGTAGCGGTCAGCCCTATTATTGGCGGTGCCCCTATCAAAGGACCAGCCGACAAGCTGATGAGTGGACTCGGACTTGATGTGTCTGCTGTGGGTGTGGCCCGCCGTTACCGTGATTTTCTGGACGTAATGGTCATTGACGAACAGGACAAGAGCCTTGTTACCGCGATTGAAGACCTGGGCATTCCTACCGTCGTCACAGATACAATTATGCGCGATAGCGCAACAAAAAAAGCTCTTGCCCAGACTGTTTTACAGGCTGCTGGTCTATCGTTCTAAATCATGTTTTTCAATGAAAACGTAACGCACATGTATCATGCACTTATTCCAGTCAAAGCTCTAAGCGAAGTAAAAAGCCGACTCGCTCCACATCTTACTCTTTACCAGCGTGAAGAGCTGGTCTTGACGATGCTGAATCACGTTATTCAAACGCTTTTGGATTGTCATGCATTAGAACGTGTTTCGGTCGTGAGTCCAGACCCACGCGTCTTGGACTACGCTCACATGTGGGGTGCTTATACTCTGTTAGAAGAAAAACAAGGTCATAATCCCGCCTTACAAGCCGCCGCGAAGCGAGAGAATGCGCAAGGAACGACAGCATTGCTCACCATCTCCGCCGACCTTCCCCTCCTGCAACAAAGCGACATCGAACGAATGCTATTGGCATCTCAGCACTACGAGATTGTGCTTGCACCATCGCAAGAGGGAACTGGCACAAATGCTGTGTTGATGCGCCCACCATTAGCACTTCCATATGTATTTGGCCCTGATAGTCTACAGCACTATCAGGAGGAGGCCGAGCGGCGAGAACTACTGATAACACAGGTGAAACGTTCAGGACTTTCACTCGATGTCGATACCTTCAAAGACCTTGAACTTTTTCGACGTTATGAGGAGGAGGAGTTGACAGCAGCCCATATCGTCGATGCCGCCTACCTGCTCTAATATACACTTACAAAGGCGTCGCTGAGTACGCTATACTTAACGCATTTGCCTGTGTATGCGTACTTGTAGCGCAATATATAAATCCAGATGGTAGAGCGGATGACTGAACTTGTATATCCTGGTTGATTTGATTCTCGTAGTTCTGCGCAAAGTCTGTCACAGGAATATCTCCGAAGTCCGCGTGAATAAGATGCACTTTGGGTTGGCAAGATTGCGTATAAGATTGCAACGTAAGTGTAAAAGGTCTTGTAATGCCAACAACAACCAAATTTAAACGATCTTTACCGCGTATCTGTATCTGGTTATTGCTTGTCAATGTCACCTGCACATTACTGATGTTCCCACCTATACCTGAGGTTTTTAGCTTTTGTGACACTAGTTGTGTTAAGTATCCACTGCTGACTTGTACGGTTACAGAAGACGGCTGTGTGAAGGGTGCTGTTTGAGTCGGTGTTCTATCGTGAGCAACAAAGAGTATAAAAAACAATGTTGCTAGAATTCCTAGTATAATTCCTAAAAGGAAGAGCAGAAAAGAGAGTAAAGGATTACCTCTACGAGTTCTCGTGGGCTTTGGTTGCACAGGAGCGTTATTGCTTCCAATAGGAGAACGAGACCCTCTCGTTATAGGTTCAGTTGGTGTCTCATGGTGCGAGTCCATGCATTATTCTCCCTCTATTCTGTTGTTTAGCTTATAGTACTCCATAAGCTTGCGTGTGTGCAAGCGTACAAAGGTACTTACACCGTCTCTCACACTACAATGTACTTTTATATCACGCATCTTTTGTGCAATATATACAAGAATAGGTAGGGTACTTTCTCATAAAATATCCATAGCATCCCATCTATTCTGCGTCATATGATACATAAAAGTAAAACACCTTACAAATGGTTGGTTTTACATGCCTTTATTTATGCATACTTGCCAAAACTCAGTACGTGCAACGCGTGCCAATATATCTAGCAATGACGCTGGAAGTAGTGAAACAGGAGAATAGAATACATGACGCCTGAAGAAGTCCTCCAATTTGCCAAAGAGAATGGCGCAAAAATGGTTGACCTCAAGTTTACGGACCTGCCGGGGTCCTGGCAGCACTTTAGCGTTCCAGCGCACGAATTGAAAGCATCGACCTTTGTCGAAGGAGTGGCCTTCGATGGCTCCAGCATTCGCGGTTTCCAGAGCATAAATGAAAGCGATATGCTTGTTATTCCTGACGCCGAAACTGCTATCATGGACCCCTTCACCACCATTCCTACATTGAGTCTGGTCTGCGATATCGCTCATCCGGGACCAAGTGGAGCAAAAAAGCCGTACACGCGCGACCCACGTTACATCGCCAAGAAAGCGGTTGAGTATTTGCGCTCAACAGGCATTGCAGACACCAGCTACATGGGTCCAGAAGCTGAATTTTTTGTCTTTGACAGTGTGCGATACAGTTCCACAATGAACACGCAGTATGTCGAAGTAAACTCTGATGAGGCTCACTGGAATAGCTCACGTGATGGCGTGCAAAACCTTGGACACTTGATGCGTGTCAAAGAAGGCTACTTCCCCGTTGCACCAAGCGACACCATGCAAGACTTACGTAGTGAAATGGCTCTCTTGCTGGAAACACTCGGTGTTCCTATCGAGGCACAACATCACGAGGTTGGTGCACCCGGACAAGGTGAGATTGACATGCGCTTTGACACTCTACTCAAGAGCGCAGACAATATCATGCTGTACAAGTACGTCGTCAAGAACACCGCTCGTAAGTACGGCAAGACCGCAACATTCATGCCCAAGCCCGTCTTCGGTGATAATGGCTCAGGTATGCACGTTCACCAGAGCCTATGGAAAGACGAAAAGCCCCTCTTCTATGCAGAAGATGGCTATGCGTATCTTTCACAAATGGCACGTTACTATGTAGGTGGTATTCTTACTCACGCCCCTGCGTTACTTGCCATAGCAGCACCAACAACGAACAGCTACAAACGCCTGGTGCCTGGTTATGAGGCTCCTGTCAATCTCGTCTTCTCATCGGGCAACCGTAGTGCAGCAGTACGTGTGCCAAAAACGTTTACGGCACCTGCTAAGCGCATTGAGTTCCGTTCACCTGATCCAAGTGCGAACCCGTACCTGCTCTTTGCAGCGCTGCTTATGGCTGGACTCGACGGCATCAAGAATCAGATTGATCCAAGCGATCACGGCTTTGGACCAGTTGATCAGAACCTTTACGAAATGTCGGCAGAAGAACTCCGCGAAATTCGCTCTGTTCCAGGCTCTCTCGAGGAGTCGCTAGCAGCACTCGAAGCGGACCACACGTTCCTCCTTGAAGGTAGCGTCTTTACAGACGATTTGCTCAAGAATTACATCGATTTGAAGCGTAGTCAGTCAGATGAAGTTCGTCTGCGTCCCGCACCAATCGAGTTTGGCATGTACTACGATGTGTAAACTGGATAGTTTTTAGGACAAGACATGACAGGGGCAGAGCACCTGTCGCTACTATACTTTCCGCCACTGTGTGGCTTGCCACACAAATCCGTGTATAGTAGTGACAGGTGCTCTGCCCCTGTCATGTTGCTCTCACCTCTCTTTACAGGCTTGTTTACACGTAGAAGGACAATACTTAACATACGTCTTTAGAACAGCCAATCCAAAAATATGTTATATTTATGTAAACACCCCGACAATGTTGTTGTGTTTGTTCAAAAGCTGCACAAGAGAGACGAAATCATGCAATTACTTACTGATAGTTACGGACGACGCATCAAAAGTATGCGTATCTCAGTTACCGACAAATGCAATTTTCGCTGCACCTACTGCATGCCAGCAGAAGGACTGCCCTGGCTCAAAAAAGCCGATATCCTTTCCTACGAAGAAATTGTTCGCTTTACTCGCGTCGCGGTTGACCTTGGTATTGAGCAAATTCGGCTAACAGGTGGCGAACCTCTTGTTCGACGCGACTTACCGGAACTCGTTCAACAACTTCGCGCTATCGACGGCCTACGTAGCCTGAGCATAACCACAAACGGTATTCTCCTCAAACAGCAATCCAAAGCACTTGCAGAAGCTGGACTCACCCGCATCAACGTCAGCATGGATTCGCTTCTGCGCGAAAAATTTGCCCAACTTACACGCCGTGACCAGCTTGACCGTGTATTAGAAGGTTTGGAAGAGGTTGAGAAATATCCTTCAATCGCTCCAATCAAGATAAATGCCGTAGCTATTCGCGGCTATAGTGAAGCAGAAGTGCTTGATTTTGTCCGTTTCGCACGCAACAAAGCCTACGTCATGCGTTGGATTGAGTTTATGCCGCTCGACGCGGACCAAGCATGGCGCAAAGAGGATATTCTAACTGGTGCCGAGATGAAGGCAATTATTGAGGCAGAATATGGGCCACTTGTACAAATCACGTCGGGTGATCCATCAGAAACCGCTCGTCGCTATACATTTAGCGATGGTATTGGTGAGGTCGGCTTTATCAATCCGGTGAGCGAACCGTTCTGCTCCACCTGTGATCGCATTCGTATAACAGCAGATGGGCAGCTTCGTACCTGTCTTTTCGCAACCGAGGAAACTGATATACGCGCCGTTCTGCGTTCTGGTGCCGACGATGAAGCTCTCGCGGCGACCCTTCGCCAAGCAGTTTGGAAAAAAGAGCTAAAGCATTATATTGGTGACAAACGTTTCAAACATGCAAGTCGTAGTATGTCGATGATTGGTGGCTAGGTAGAAACAAACATCAAATATCTATTTGACAATACGCATCAAGTCTAACCTGTAATTACTGCAATGCTGTTACAAAAGGCATAGTTACCAAAAAACAGGATACTCGTTGTTATAGTCAAATAGATATTTATTTATGTAAACAGTCCCACGAATGCTCATGCGAGGTATCAACAAGGGCTGGCTAGTAGAATGGTCTGACCGTACATCAGTACAAGACCAGAAAGAGGGACCAGTGATATACGATGAGGGTGATTTGCTTACAGTGCGAGAAGTCGCAAAACAGCTACGAGTCGATGACACAACGGTACGACGCTGGATTAAGAATGGTGTACTTGAAGCAATCACTCTGCCACACAGAGGTGCGCGACAGGCATATCGCATTCGTAAGTCCACGCTAGATAACCTCCTTGCACCACCACCTGAGCCAACAGATAAAGAGTAGTCAGGAAACACAGAACCTGTTAGACTGTAGGCATAGAAAAAAGCAGCTATACCGTAAGGAGGTTTCTATGTCCACAGTCGATAGTAAGGCTCTCTTTCAGGAATTGCAGGGAAACACAGAAGCGGGTTTCGCCACAATCCACTCAGAGGTACATTCTTCATCAGGCGGTGTGCCATACTTACGCAATCCTGGAGTTGTTATGCTTGCACGGCCTAGCGTGCAAACCGCAGGGTTAAGGGGTTTTCTACAGGGTTTTGACTCTTCACTCAATTTCTCCGAATATACAGATGATCCCACCACTCTACCTGATGGCGCACAATTATGCAAGATTGCTGGTCAGGTATGCTATATGAGCTTTGGGAAAATGCGTTCGATGAATGCACAGGCTAAACGCTACTTTGACAATCTCAAATCCTCCGGTCATGGCTCCGTCTTTGAACATGCGAATTATAGCCTCCTCTTCTATGGTATTTCACGTAGTGTGACACACGAGCTTATCCGGCACAGGTCTGGACTTGGGTATTGCCTTACAGGAGATACCCTTATCTACAGCCCTAGACATGTTCATGGTAAACCAGAAGGAATTAAGAAACGTCGTTTAGATGATCTATACAAAATGACAAAAACGCGTCATGGACGTTCCAGGATTAAACTACTTCGTTTGCGCTGCCTTGATGAGCAGACAGGAACATTTACTACTGGTAAAGTAAATTCTATCATATGCTCTGGAATAAAACCTGTTTTCACAGTAAACCTCGTAGATGGGAAAAGTATTACAGCAACAAAAGAGCACCGTTTTCTAACTAAAGATGGTTGGAAACCACTCAAGGATGTTGTAGGAAATCTTTCCGTATCTCCATCAGGTCTTGCAATTTACGAGAAGTCAGATGCAGAAATCATGGTGAACGGACAATACATGTATAAAGATCGGGACTGGTTACAGGAACACTATATAACTAAAGGTTTATCGCATGAGGATATGGCTTCTATAGCAGGTGTTTCCAAGCATACAATACGTGCGTGGATAAGAAAACATGGTTTACAAAAACCGTTAGGCTCATGGACTATTGGGGTTTCTCCGTGGAATACAGGAAAACGATACAAGGCTAAGGTAGCGTTCACCCAAGAGAGACGGACAAAAATTAGCGAACATATGAAAGGGGAGAAGAATCACCAATGGAAAGGAGGCATAACGAGAGAGAGTATTGTAGTAAGAAAGAACGTAGAGAAACTACGTTTGGATACCTATGTCCGTGATAACTATACCTGTCGCCTTTGTGGGCAAAACAGTAACAAATTAACCATTCATCATGTCTTGCCAATATGGGCAAGAGTTGATCTTGCATCTGAACCAGACAACTTAGTAACGCTTTGCCGCTCCTGTCATCTCAAAGTAAATCATCACGAAGAAGAATACATTGAGATATTCGGCAGAAAGCAAGAAGAGCTAAATGGTGTCGTGCGTCCTGTAGAAAGAAAACCTCGGCTTATTCCAAAGTCAGTAAAAATCGTATCTATCGTCTATTCCGGCGAACAAATGACTTATGATATTGAGATGGAGGCCCCAAACCACAACTTTGTTGCGAATGGCGTCGTTACACATAATTCCCAACTGAGTCAACGTTACGTTGGTGGCCGAACACTGCGTTTCGTTGAGCGACCAGAATATCAAGATGACGATTTCCTCCACAGCCAATTTCTACAACGTATCGACCGTGCAGCAGATGAATACGCTATGCTCACCAATCGACTGCTAGAAATGCAAAAGGCAGGAACGAGCATCCTCTCAGCAGAAGCGAAGACTGACCTACTCAAGAAAGTACGGCAGAGCGCACGTTCTGTTTTGCCAAACGAAACGGAAACAGTTATTGTTGTCACAGGCAATGCACGAGCATGGCGACATGTCATCGAGGAGCGGGCCAGCGCACATGCCGAAGTTGAGATACGCGAACTCGCAGTGCGCGCCTTCCTCTGCTTACAACAAGCTGACCCTGTGCTATTTGATGACTATACGATAGAGTCGCTTTCCGATGGCACATACATGGTAAAGACGGATTTTGTGAAAGTATAGTTATTTGACAAACAGGTAAACCAACTTCCTGAAAGCGTGAGATACTTATGTCAGCAGACAAAATGCATATAGATGAGGTGGACATCGACAGCACTCTCGTGAGTTGGTTGCTCGCGGCGCAGTTCCCTCGATGGGCAGCCCTTCCCATCGAGCCGATCCACTCTGCCGGGACTGACAACGCGATCTATCGGCTCGGCGACGATATGAGTGTGCGACTCCCTCGTATCGAAGGTGCCACCGGGCAAGTGGACAAAGAGCAACGGTGGTTGCCAATACTTGCTCCACACCTGCCGCTTGCCATCCCTAACCCACTAGCGAAGGGAATACCGGGCGAGGGCTACCTGTGGCATTGGTCCGTCTATCAATGGCTCGAAGGCGAGAACGCGACCATCGGGCACATCACCGATGCAGACCAAGCGGCACGTGATCTGGCTCAATTCATCGCCGCCTTGCAGCGAATTGATCCCACAGGTGGTCCATATCCTGGGGCACACAACTTCTTCCGTGGCGCGCCGCTCTCTACGCGAGACGCTGAGACCCGCGCCGCAATCGCCTCCCTAGACGGTCTACTCGATACCGACGCAGTGACCAGAGCATGGGATATAGCTCTGCAAGCACCTGCATGGCACGGACCACCCGTCTGGATTCATGGAGACTTGTCACCTCTTAATCTGCTAGTTCAACAAGGTCGGCTTAGTGCCGTCATCGACTTCGGAGGTCTGGGCGTAGGCGATCCTGCATGTGACTTACAAATCGTGTGGAATTTCCTCTCCACCGAAACTCGGAACATTTTCCGTGCAGAGCTATCGGTCGATGATGCAACGTGGGTGCGAGGTCGTGGATGGGCATTGTCCATCGGGCTGATCGCCCTCCCTTACTACCAGAGCACCAACCCTGTCCTCGCTGGTATCGCTCGACGCGCAATCGATGAAGTTCTCGCCGATCATCAAACGCACGCAGTGTGATGCTAGTGGATGAGGATGACCTTCATAGTTCCTAGTAGAGAGTACTCTTGCTTTCTATCATTTTCTTAGAGCATTACCACAGTTCACGCCTGTACAATTGCATTCCATTTTGCTTTTCCTCGTCAACCGCTTGCATCTCGCATTTTTCAGTTAAGCGCGAAGTGGTTGTATTGCGTATGGGAAGTAAGGCTTCAAAGTAAATAGGAATATTCTCTTGCTCGGCCTCGAACTCGAAATCAGCTGCTAGAATACGCGCTCGATTTAACGCGCCAACAAGTAAGAGCCGCCCTGCTCCCCGTTGTCTCTGTTGTGGATATACTGCTCCCTGACAAACTAAATGGTAAGCTTCGGCATCTTGATATAAGGTAAGCAATGTGTAGCCAATAATCTCACCTTCAATACCATCAAGTGTTCCTGCTTGTCCCCATGTATTCAGTTCGTCATCGTCATCGGTAATCACAAAGACGTTTGCGCGTGCATCTGTTTCGGGATTGATAAGTTGTATCTCTATTGATGTTTCAGATTGGGACACATCATAGCCATCGGCATGTGCTGCTAATTGCTGAATCTGTACAAGCGTTGGCAAGTCTTCTGGTCGGTAATTTCGTATACGCATAGCTACTTATCTCTTTCACAAATCCTTTTGGCATCCACAAATGAGTATCGCATAAAATGATATAATTCAGGAATGAGTATCGTCCAGTAGTTCTTATCTTACATGCACATTGCCACCCTCGGCACAAAGGAGCTTTATCTTGTCTAGCGTCACCAACCTTTCACACATACAAAGTATCCGTCAAGAGATGCCTGCTGCAACATCGCGTATTTATCTCAACAATGGCACATTTGGTCCAATGCCGACTCACGTTGTACAAGCCATGCAGGAACGTCTCCAATACGAATTGCAAAATGGTCGTCTGGGTACTGAGGCATTCGAGAAAATGAAAGGCGTGTATGATGAAGCGCGTACTCGTGTCGCGCACTTGCTAAACGCCGATGTACAAGAAATCGCGCTGACCGATAGTACGGGCGACGGCATGAATATTATGAGTTATGGCCTCAACTGGCGCGAGGGCGATGAAGTTGTTACGACCAATCATGAACACATTAGTGCGCTTGCCCCTCTTTACCAGCTTCGTGATCGCTATGGCATTGTGATTCGCATTGCCGATCTTGGACCGAAGGCAGATCGTTCCGCGCTTGAGGTCATAAAGCCACATGTAACCTCACGTACGCGTATGATTGTACTTTCACATGTCACCTGGACTACTGGAGCAGTTCTTGATGTTGCCGAGGTCACGCGTTTTGGACGCGAACGTGACATTCCTGTATCAATAGATGGCGCACAGTCTGCCGGAGACATCTTGATTGATATCAAGGCTCTTGATGTAGACTTCTATGCCATTCCTATGCAGAAATGGCTTTGTGGACCAGATGGCACAGGCGCACTCTACGTCAATCGCAAGTCGCAACACTATATTACTCCGACGTATGTTGGCTACTGGTCTGTAAAGCACGAAGAGGGAGTAGAGTGGCAGCTTGAGGATTTCGCGCAACGCTTCGAGCTTGGAGGACGCCAAACAGCTGCACTTGCTGGACAGGCAACGGTACTCACATGGATGGAAGAATCCGTTGGGTACGCATGGCTCTTCGAGCGTATCAAAACACTGAGTACGTATACATATAACGCACTTAAGCAAATCCCTGCTGTTGAAATGCTCACGCCTCATGTTGGTACAAGTGGGCTTATAGGCTTCACATTGGGGAAGCTAGATGTAACCGAAGTGGTGCAAAAACTCCACGATGAGCATAACATCTACATCCGTAACATCCCATCAACCAACTCACTACGCGTCTCGACTGGCTTCTACAACACCGAAGAGGAAATAGACACACTTGTACAAGCACTTGCGAAGATGTAATCCATCACAAAAGTGGTCAAGGTGTCAGGGAAAACTGCATTGC
>CAXUIS010000007.1:0-47454 GCA_964250915.1 uncultured Ktedonobacteraceae bacterium
TTCCAGACGCTTGACCCAAGCTTCTATACACGCCATCATTGTTTGAGAAACACCGTCTAAAGAAACTGCTGGGTGAAGTGGATGGGCATCAACCTCCCGTAAAAAGTGTATCACATCAGAGAGTTCTGGAAGCAGAACGAGCTGAATAAGACCATTGATAACAAATTCGCAGCAATAATCGTACCCAAACGTTCTCTTCCGCGCTTGCCATTTACGTTTATAGAGCTTGAGGACTCCTGTTCGGCACAGGAGTTCATCACTCGAAGGGAACCCCAATTTCTTCATCTGCTCATACAATTCCTCTGCCGTTTTCGCATCATCTAAGAGCGTTGCTGTAGTACCCCATATACCATCTGTATACGTCAACATTGTCTGTTAAACCCTTTCTTCCGTCATTGTTTCTACTGCAATAACTGGGATAGCCATTGGTGTATCACGATTGCTCTGTTGCAAATGCTCTAGGAGAATTGTTGTACTTTCCCTTTGTCCAATATCTTTGAGGGTCGGAAGCATGTTTCTCACAAGTTCCACTCGCATCTCGGCTGTGTCTATCCCTGTATAGAGGGTATCTACAAAGAGAGTTGTGAGTTGCAACGCATACTCTGCCCGCTTCTTTTCAAGGTCCAGTTTTACCGATGTGACAGCAATGCGTTCTTTTTCCAGTGCTAATTCGTCGCGTTCTTTTAGGAGTGTGGTCTGTTGTCGCTGATAGTCCAATGCCTCCTCTTTTTCGGTTTTCTCCAGTCGTTTGATTGCTAACGCCTCTGTACGCTCCTGATAGTGGAGTTCATCCAGTTTCTCTTGCTTCTCACGTTCGCTTAACTGAGCAAACGCCGTGACTTGAAGCGCGAGATGACGTTTATACAAGCTGTATCCAAAGACAAATGGGATCATCGTCCCCGCATACAAAAACCCAAAAAGCGTTTTAGCGGCTTCAGGGTGAGGAATACTCAGATCGACAGGAATGGCACTGAGTGGAAGATTTCGTAGTGAGCTAACAAGAGGAACTTGTTTAATATCAGACGAGAGATATTGCCCGATGAAGTGCTTGAGAAATGTAAAGTCTCTCGTGAGCGGAAGAGCAGCCTTATGTCCAACCAAGATAAGACAGAAAGCTGCCAGTGATACACTCAATTGCCACGTCAGTACTGAAGAAAGAACTTTGCGTTTCGAGAGGGATAGCCCCCACGTTATCACCAAGACTGCGAGAATACTAAGTTCAAAACTCGTAGCAGGATCAAATTGGTTGACAAAGAAAACCCGTTGTATGAGCAAAGATACACCATATGCTGCGAGACATTGAAGTGGAAGAAACGAGAGAATTTCTCCAAATCCCATAGAACCTTCTCGTAAGGCAAGAGCTTTATAGGCATTGATGTGTTTTTGTTGGGCATCTGGCTTTGCAACGATCCGCTCTAAAAATGCTGTCACAAATGGACCGAGCAACCAAGTGGCAATCGTGACGACAACACTCACACCTTGCCATACGCTATTGCCCCAGAAAGTTGGATCAAAGATGTCGAAATGCATAGGTTCCCTTTCTCCTACAGTCGTATCACAAGAGTCAGTAACTAATAGTATATGTTATCTTCTTCTATAAACGTATCATCTTGTGTCATATCAAATAACAACTTACACATCGGCTGCTCGTTTTATTTCCAAGCGTATATCTTTCATGTTAAACATGAAAAAAGATAAAGTACCCTGCTGTGTTATTCACTTTTGCTAGAAGTACCGTTCTCTTGACCTGATAGTCAAAGATAGTTACAGTGTAGCGAGAAAAAGATGTGTCTATCTTGCACTATTACGATTATTAGGAAAGAACATGCATATTGACGAATACACACGCGAAGTCCATCGAACATGTAGCATTGATGATCCAAAGGAACTTCTTATCTTAACCGCCCTTGGTATCGCAGGCGAGTCAGGAGAAGTCGTTGATATTGTGAAAAAAGTGCTGTACCATTCTCATGAGCTTGATGTTCCAACGCTTCAGAAGGAAATTGGGGATTTACTCTGGTACACTGTTCTTCTTTGTGAGACTGTTGGAATCACACTCAACGACGTTATGCAAGCCAATGTGGAGAAATTGCGAAAACGCTATCCTGAAGGCTTTGATACCGAGAAAAGTAAATTCCGACAGGAATAAGCAATGCACAACATAGCTTCTCCTCTAGAGAGGAGAATATGGCAGTCCTAATATCATCAGCAACTGCCGCCAGGTCTGATCGAACGGGCCGTCGTTGTTTATTTCATAAATCTGCGGGTTTTGCTGCCGCTCCTGCTCTAATACTTCGTGATAATGCCTATCTAGTTGCATATGTATCGTAGAAGAAAGTTCGTGAGTCTTTAAGCTTATATTTCGTGTCAGATAGATAATTGTTGGTTGAGGTAGTGTCTCAAGAAAAACACGTTCAGCATTCACGAGAGGCCATACTTGTTCTGCTGGAAGGAACATCCGAGAATAGCTGTAGGTACTCCACCAATACCGATCTAGGATTACTGAACCCGTGTTTGTTAGCACGGGAGCTATCTGGTTACATATAGCGTCAATATGAGCCGCAACATGAAGCATTTGTAGTGCAGCAGGAGCAAGGGCGTTGACATCAGGTGCGTTCATTGCTTGATGGTGATGAAGGCGATAGACCCACTCTCCCAATGTGCCAGGGGTAGAACCAGGAAAGGAATTTGCGTACAAGGGAACACGAGGAGCGAAGGTTGTATAGTATGTAGCCAACGTGCGTGCCAAGGTTGTTTTGCCAGTACCGTCTACACCTTCAAAAATGACAAAGCGGGGAAGGATTATATTTTGAGCTTGGTTCATCATATTGCTCCTGTATTCTTTTTTGTGCTGTCTCATCCACACGAATAAAAAAACATGGAAAGAGAGTCTTTCGTCGGATTGCACTTCGAGGGAACAACATACATGAATGAGTACGGCGCTTCTTTCAACAGAATATTTTTATTATGACGACTAGAGGAGTATATGTTGCTGTGGGAGTAATCCATGAGACTGTCTCGGTGTGATTTCCAGATGTAATTCAAAGAGGTCGTCTGCACCCACAGGAAACGATGCATTCGTTCCTTTTACGAGGCGAAGTGTCGTAGCACCAGGGAATTGAGTGCGAAAAACAAAGTGATGTGTAAGCGTTGAAGGTTCCCTTTCCGCTAGAACAGAGAAAGGGGGAATTTCTAGCTGAGACTCAATGAATATAATTAGGGAATGCTGATCTCCTGCGACTGCGTGCCACGTTTCCATGCTTTCCTGCGATTCTGGCAGAAAGATATGCAGTTCATCATTGAGGTTGACCACTATATGTCGTCCTTTGTCGCGCTCTCGGAACGTCCAGACATCAGCCCAACTATCTTGCGGACCAATGCCATGTCCTATCGTCGCTTTGATCGTCTTCGGTACCTGTCTTCGTAATTCGTTAACAACACGAAAACTTATTCTTTTTGATGATGCAAGATGGTTCACAACAGCCCTATAGCTTACCCCTAACTCAAGCGAAAGCTGATACGCCTCTTGAAGCGTGATCTCTTCTGGTTTGAAGGGAAGTTCCATCTGTTGTAATGTTGCATTGAGAAGTTGTATTGGCATCAAGAAGTTTGCAGCAAAGCTTTGCGCTTCAACCTCTTGTATATCATTGGGTGAATGAGAGGGAAAAATCTGCTCCTCGAAATCAGTACTGGGTCCATGCTGCATCACAAAATGACCATATTCATGAGCAGCAGTGAACCGCTGCAGGTTGGGTGGATGTTTTACATTAATGAGAACACCAGGATGACCTCCTTCATCGAGATATGCACCATACATATCGAAGGATTGGAAATTGACGATAATGCCTCGTCGTGCCAGAATATCAAAAATATCAATGCGATAACGAAGATTGGTCTGGAGAGAGGTGTGCTCCCGTGATGCAACTTGCAAACCTCTCGCGCGAGCTTTCTCGACTGATGATATCGAGCGTCTGGACATACATGCTCTCCTCAATAAAGGGTCTCGCACTCAGGGTTACAAATGCTTCTTTGATCGTGCATCTCTTTGTAAGAAGCCTAACTCAACGCGCGAAGGAATTGTGCATACTTGAGTAATTGTTCACGATCCTTCTCACTCAGTTTTTGAGCTGCTCGAAAAAGTGCGTGTATAGTGGCATCAGCTTGTTGAACTTCTTGGGCAAACTCATCCTCTTCAAGTAAAGAGGCAACTGAGCGTTTGTACAAATGGGCAAGTTGTTTCAGTTCCAAACTACTTACTTTCCTTTTTCCCGTTTCAAACGCTGATATCGATGCACGCGGGATACCAAGTCTCTCCGCGACGAACTCTTGGGAAAGTCCTAGATATTCACGGGACTCGCGCAAGCGTCGTCCTAGTCGATCTTGTTCCTCTTCTGCATCAGGTATCTGATCATCATTATGCATCATATCACTCATTCGGGCATCCTTTCATCTTTTTATCATGTGCTGTACTTTAATAGCCTTTTTAGGCTGTTTTGCGTCATGTAGAGCACGTCTTTCTCATGTACATCTTGGAACCCATCTCGTATGCATAAGAGCCAGAGCGTATCATGCCAATCGACAAGAGAGTTATCCTGTATGAATTCCTTCACATGGTAAACTATCTGGAAGTGACGCGATCACAAAAGCTACGACGAACGTTGGACTATGAGAAAGACTTATTGCCCACCTGAAAAGGTGCATCTGCTTTGCTCTGACCGCTGCGTGTCCATATAAGGAAACGAAGGGACATCCGTATTGGTCAGAAAGCACCTCCATTTCCCCCCAATGGATACCTCGCATTCCCGTTCCTAGTGCCTTGGAGATCGCTTCTTTGCCAGCAAAACGAGCAGCTAATTGAGGTAATCTTCCTGCACAGAAGACTAATTCTGCATTTGTGTAAACACGTTTGAGGAACTGTTGACCGCCTACCTTCAGTATACGCGTGAAACGTTCCAGTTCAACAACATCTACTCCACACGAAAATGGAGTAAGAGATTCAGGAAATCCTTTTAACTCTGTTTGCATAGGTTCCTCCATAGCTAAATGCAACAAACTCCTCTTACGCCACTATCTCCTCGAGAGGGTCGTGACCATGAATATCTATGTATCCTGATGCAATCGTCTTTTGAGCAAGGCAACTTCTACAATCTTGAGGCGTTGCAAGTGCCTGACGCACTTGCTGTAAGTACAGGGATTGCTGCCATACAACGTGCAGAGGATGATGGAGGATATTTCCGTATCCGTCTTTGACATGGACATTGCTAAATGCGCTACACGGCACAATGTTTCCATTTGCCTCAATAACGATTTGATCAATGGCTGCTTTGCACGGGAGAGGTGCATCTACTTGGAGCAAGTTGTATGCAGAGCCAGCAGAGATGTGTATCTGCTGAGAGCGTTTGCGTATCTCCCTAATGCGTTGTTGTAACCAGAGATGTGCCTCTTTATCAAGAGCAAGGTCTTCCGCATGTGCCTTTCCGCGTCCTTGAGGCACAAATCGTAAAACGCCTACTTTAGATACTCCTAAAGACAGAGCAAGTTCAACAACAGCAGGAAAATCGAGGTAATTGATGCGTGTTGGCACGAAATGTAGTTCTGCTTCGATGTCAAGTGCTTTTGTGCGTTGTATTGCCTCCAAGGTCAATGCAAGACTTCCAGGTATACGCGTGACACGATCATGTGCTTCTGATGCAGAAGAGTAGACACTATACATAACGGTGTCAAGAAGCGTACTACATCGTGCCAATATATCGCCTCCAGCAACCCGTTTGCGCCCTGCAAAGACAATCCCCGAAGAAAAGAGACGCGTTTGGAGTCCGTGATCTCGGCTTCGCTGCAAGACCGCCTCTATCCCAGGATACATAAGTGGTTCTCCACCTGTGAACGTCACGCGTCGTCCATTGCCATCAGCAAACTCGTCAACCAACTCAAGGACACGTTGTAATGGCAACTTCATCGTGTGATTGGGGGCTGCATAAGCAGAGCAGTGAGCGCAGAGAAGTGGACAGTCTCGCAAAAGCTCCACACGCATTTCTTGCAGTGTTCCTACGTTCATGTGTATTCTCTCGTTCATCTGGTGTGTCTGCATAACAAGTACATCCTTTCTTAGCTGACCTGACGTTTCTGCTCTGTACGAAGGACCGATTGACAACGCTGGAGAAGTGCTGTAATAGCACCTTTCCCGATCTCCAACTGTGCATCCGCATGAGAAGCAATACAGACGAGTTCTCCCGGTTCGCAACCGACTTCCTGACATAAGAAACTGAGAAGGCGACTTAACCCAACATAATTTCCATAGGCTCTTCCAATGAACTGCTGATTGCGGTACAAAGCAGTTAAATGAAGTTGCTGTTTGAACAACGTCAAACTGATATGGCTTAAACAAGGAAAACCGAGTAAGCGAGTATCACGGTCAGGAGCATACACCCTTACAGCTTCTGCAACAGCATCCTCTGAGTCTATGTCATCAACCTCATTGATACCAATCTCGTATGCACTGCTGAGAGGATTTGGACTACGCAACTGTTTTTGCAATCTCTGAATGATATGTTCCAGTTGGTTGATCGTTTCATTGCCATGTGGATATGCCACCATCCGATGAAAGTACGTTCCATATCTGTTTGGAGAAAAACGCTTGAGAACAGAAAAACTTTGTTCGTAGTGACTGTAGAGAAAAGTACGTGCATCTTCATGTTGAGAGTTGTAAAGAGCTTGAGGGAAGAGCGTGGTTGCAACGGTGTCAACAGAAAACAAGATTTTACGAGCGGTCTGTTTTGTACCAGCATTCAGTTGCTGCTTCGCATGTTGACGTTGATTATACTCATCAATAAAGGTATCTAAAAGCTGGCGTATCTCTGGAACCTCTTCCTGTATTTGTTCAACGACCACAATGATATTAGTCGTTTTCCCCCCACAGACGAGCAGATACTCAAGTGCCTGCATCCAACCTAGTGAGAGGTTTGCTGTACGAATAGTGCTTGTCATGGATTACTTCCTTTATATGTAGCAAAGATGTACGCCTCATACCTGAGTAAGAAAACAGTTTCTGTCTTCAATACATCAGTTCCTTTTCGGTTTCCGTGGTGAACGTCTCTTGGGCGGCTTCTGCAAACTTTCATGAAGAAGATGTGTAAGTCGCTCCACTGAGGTGTAGTGCCTGGGGTCGATATCTTCTGGTCCCGCAAGCTCGCGTCCGATTACCCCCTCCAATCCTCCAGTTATGCTCGTTCCTTCATCTGATTTTATTTCTAAATCACCACCATTGTGTGCAATTTCCTGTTTAAGAATGCTTGCATCGACCAACCGAATTTCGGCAAGCTGTTCAAGGATGAAGTGCCGAACATCATCAGGGGTAGAGATATTTCCTCCCGATTGAGTTCCTTGCCGCTCAAGTGGTTTGTCTTTGGGATTCGTCATACTGGATGGTAAGCCTTTCTGTCATTTTCCTTTTCTGTTGGATTTTCTGACAAAGCAAGTATAACATATGGATGTTTGATATTCAATACTTGCATCTGTTGATTGACGGATATTCCGACAAAATAATGGAAAGTGATTGTAAGGCATAACGAAGAAGAATACAGTGAAACGATGCAAAGAAGTAGATACGACGCGGTTTAGTGAGATTGATCACTGAGAATGAAAGCCCCAAGCCGACGAAAATCTTCTCGTTGTAATTCAAGAGATCGATGGATACGTGCTCTGGGTCCTGGATGATATAACGCGATCAGCCAGCGGTTGTACCATGTTGTCGGTATTCCCGTATCCTGAGCAAGTGTAAGTGCGTGTGTTTCAATCTGCTGAAGTGCTCGTAGGGCAGTTTGCCCTAACGTCACAATATAACGAGGTTGAAGGAGATGAATGGTTGTTCGTAAGTGGTCAGAACAATTCGCCACTTCGTGTGGCATTGGCGATGCATTATTTCCTTGCGTATCTTGTGGGTTACAAAGGATAGCATTCGTAATAAAGACAGACTCTCGATGAATGTTCGCTTCTTGTAAAAGAGCTTCAAAGTTGCGTCCTGTCTGGTCCCCTGTTAAAGGGATCCCAGATCGCTCTGCTCCGAGTCTCCCTGGAGCTTCGGCAATAAAAAGTAATCGAGCATCTAAAGGTCCGTTTCCTAGACCCAACACACGAGTACGTCCCTCCATTCGAGGACACCGATGACAATCATGAACTCGATCAACGAGATGTTGGAAGGCTTTATTCGCTATAGAGTCTGAATTGAGAGAAGACGAAATCTGAGGTCCATAATCATCATCACGTCGTGACATGACTTGTATGGAAAAATCTATTCCTTCATCCATAGCGTCTTCTCCTTTCTCGCTTTACCCAACTGAAGAACAATCTTCCTCGACACCTCAAGTTGCGTCTGCAAACTCACTTCCACATCTACTTTACTTTCCCCTGCTGAGGTTTTAGGGGTGGTGCAGGTGCCACAACAACAGCGACCTCTTCTGCTCGTACCTCACTCGCATCTTCTTGATTGCTCTCATCATAGCACTTTCATTTCGTGAGAACAATACGTGACCACTTACGGCCCTGCCTTGCAAAACACTGTGTGAAAGTTGCTTTAGAAAACGACGAGGAGGTTCTTGGAAAGGAAGATTTCGGGCGAGGCAATGCGCTTGTAAATTGCTATAATGAAAGGAAACGAGCGCGTGCAACGTGACGGTCTCCAAGAAAGAACACGCATTGCGCCTGGGTCGAAGTGTGTGACAATGATGAAACGTCGCGAACACGGTAGCGTGGTTCCAGGATTGATCGTGGCACTGTCTGTCTACACCGCATTTTTGTCATAGGAGAGTCAAGTGACTTCCTTCTCTTCTGTACCCTCATCCTCGAATGGGAAGCCGAGTGAGAGTTGATGTGCCTCCCCTGTACGAAGTGTTTTGAGGCGACGACTCGCATCCTTGCGGCTTCCATGTCGCAGGAGGACCGCACGAGATTGCTCTTTTGTGGTGGTCAAACGGCGAAGTGCTGCAATACGAGTATGGGCAAGACGTGCGGCACTCGTGTGATCAATGATGGGCAATGGATAGGTCCGTCCAAGCACACATCCGTGTTGGTGTTGTACCTCGGTGGGCATACGCCACGGTTCGTGGATGTAGGCTTGCGGAACGGAGGCGAGTTCTGGGACCCAACGACGAATAAACTCCCCATCAGGGTCCTGATCGTATGCCTGTTTCGTCGGATCGTAGATCCGTACCGTATTGATGCCGGTGGTCCCTGATTGCATTTGCATTTGGCTATAATGGATACCCGGCTCGTAATCGAGCCATTGACGCGCAAGGAACACTCCCGGTTCTCGCCAATGCAGCCAGAGATCATAACTGGCAAAGGAGACGAGCATAGCACGCATGCGAAAATTGAGATAGCCCGTGGAACAGACGGCCCGCATACACGCGTCAATCAAGGGATAGCCAGTCCGTCCAGCACGCCATGCCTCAAACCAGTCACGATTGAAGTCGTTTTCGCGCAATCCGTCATAGGCATGATTGAAGTTCTCGAACTCGATACGCGGTTCATCCTCCAACTTCTGCATAAAGTGGCTCCGCCAATGCAGGCGGGACCCAAAGGCCGTCAGGTCTTTAAGCGTTGGACCCGCAAACTCGACTCGCTCTCGTGCATCCATCTGTCGAAGGACTTCCTGACGACGAAGCACGTCCTGATACACACTCCGCAAGGAAATCGTGCCCCAGGCGAGGTGGGTGCTCAAGCGCGAACAGGTCTCCCATGCAGAGAGTGGACTCGACATGGCATGCTGATAGCCTGCTCCACGCGTGGAAAGGAAACTTGCGAGGGCTCGTTGTGCTTCCTGCTCGCCCCCCAGTTGCATCTCAATGCGTGTCGAGGCAGTGAGGCCGAGGTCACGATGAGAAGGAATTGGGCCGAGGTCAACTTCTGGCACGGGTTGTATACGTCCGAGCGTTGCCACAAGTGGCGCACGCATGTATTGCTCCCACGCACTCGCCCATCCATTTCGACTCTTCAAACGTCGTACCACCCCTGTCTGTGGCAATTCGTGCCAGGGAAGACTCCGTGCCTGTGCCCAGCGTGCCACTGCGAGGTCGCGCTGATACGTCTGCCAGTTTCCCGTTTCTTCGTGTGACCATAACGTGCCGAAAGAAATTTCCTGTGAGAGTGCTTCAAGAACGTCGATAACCTCTCCAACACGCACAACAAGCGGTTGTCCGAGGGCCGCGAGTTCTGTACGCAATGCCTCAAGACTGTGACGAAGAAAGGTCCAGTGTGCAGCAGCAAAGTCGTGGGCGTGGACAAGCGATGGCTCGACAATATAGAGGGGCAAGACCGAGCCATGTTGTGCTGCTGAGTATAAGGTGGGGGAGTCGTGGACCCGCAGATCGCGCTTCAGCCAGACTATCTGGACACCTTGCTCTATCACTCTTGACATCCCCTTCTTTTGCATTGGACGCCTTTCCTCTTTCTAATATAGGTGTTTTTGCATGTGTATGCCACCTTCTCTCGTAGCATGTATCATACGAGATGGAAGATGCGTAGGGAAGATGATCTCTGCTGGTTCATTCCTGCATTACGAGAACTCCTGCCAGCATATGAAGCCAGGGTTGACAGGAACGGTGCAATAGAGTGGGAGGGCTTACATTATCGTGACATGGAGAATGACGTGCTCTGTTACTGGTCGAATGAACATGTGAGCATCAGACCATCACCGACAAGTGAAGCAGTCATCTAGGTCTATTGGGATCAGGAGATTCTCTGTCACGCACTCGCCGAAGAATTATGTCACAGTGATGGAAGCTATCGCCCCTATTGGTTTCCCTATCCACGTCTTGGGGAATGATTCCTTTACACTCACGTCATGGGACAAGAGTTTGTTTCAGGGGAAGTTTACACACTAGGAGTCAGTGCAAACGAACACCACACGAGTGCAGACGAAATATGGTGTGAGTGCAAACGAGAGGTACTCACAGTGCAGACTAAATACTAAAGTGACAGATGGAGAAAAAGGCGGTTATGTGGTAAAATAGGTTCCGTAAAGGACGCTTTTCGGAACCTATTTTCACTCCCGCTTCGGACGAAAAATACTCCGTAAATAAGAGTAAAAGAGACAGTTTTAATCATAAACAACACGCAGGTACTTGCGACGACGTCCTCTATCGAAGATGATCCGGTGCTACGCTATGTCGCGTGACAACTCGCTCCCAGATCGCGGCGTATCTATAAACTTGGAGCAACAGTCTTTGCCACCTGGATTCTCGCGCGTGGCATAACACCAATGCAACTTACCAAGTCCGATATGCTTGCTGTAAATGTTCAGATTCAATGAGGGAAATTTAGTCTAATTATCTGAAGTAATCTTTGGGGAGGAAGAGTTCGACGAGCCTGCAGAGGGCTTCCTCCTCTCAGCGGAAATTTGGCATTCCCTCAAATAGTTGCACCATTTTTCCATCATTGAATCCCCACATTTACACTTTTTCTCTCATAGCGTCTCACGAAAACAAAAACGCTTCTGTTTCTCTTAGAGGGTACTTGTTGTTAACAGTTAACACTTGACAGTTGACAAAGAATTGGGTATAGTTTATTCATGGAACTCAAAACAGTAGATAGACTGAGCCTACGAGAGCGTGTCTTGCAAGAGTTGCGAGATGGCATCCTCAGCGGTAGGCTTCCTGTTGGCACACGTCTGCTCGAAGTGCAAGTGAGCAAAGAGTTAGGCGTCAGCCGGGGGACGGTACGTGAGGCATTTCGCCATCTGCAAGAAGAGGGTCTCCTTACCTCTGAAAGTAGAGGCTCGGTCTATGTACGCGTCCTTAGCCCTAAGGAGATACGTGAAATCTACGCAGTGCGTGCGGCCCTTGAAGGGTTAGCGGCTCAGCATGTGGCGAGTCGGCCAGACCGAGAGGTGGCGGTCGCGACTCTACGCTCTGCCTTACACGGTTTTGAGGCCGCGCCATCGCAGTCATTTAGTGCTCTGCTCAAGGCAGACCTAGACTTCCACCGGCTCCTCTGTACGCTCTCAGAAAATACGCGGTTACTTGAGACCTGGGAGCGTCTGAGCGGCCTCATACGGGCGGCACTTATTAGTGCTGGTCCACGTCTGGTCATGCCGCTACAGACGGTAGATCACCACACGCAGATGGTCGATGCTATCGCGCAAGGGGATGGGCTAGCTGCGCGTCTTGCCCTCGAAACCTATTTAGCAGAGAGCGCAGTAATCCTCGCCTCCGCGATGGAAAAGACCGAGAAATAGACTGTTTCTTTCCTGTTTTTTTTGTAGCACCAGTGAATAGGAAGAAGGAAGATGACAGACACATCGGAACCGCCGAGCAGTAGTGCCACACCTGGACCGCTCGCGGGACTGCGTGTCCTTGAACTGGGAACGCTGATTGCCGGACCATTCACCACACGGCTTTTAGCCGAGTTTGGGGCGGAGGTTATCAAGGTTGAGACGCCCGGCGAGGGCGATCCTTTGCGGAATTGGCGCTATGTCGATCCCCGTACGGATACATCGCTGTGGTGGTATCTCCAGTCGCGCAACAAAAAGCTGATCACACTCAACTTGAAGCATCCAGAAGGGTTGGCTCTTGCTCAGCGGCTGATCGCCGAATGTGATATGCTTGTCGAGAATTTTCGACCCGGCACGCTTGAGAAGCTCAGCCTCGGACCAGAACTCCTTCATACATTTCATCCCCGCCTTATTATCGTGCGCGTCTCAGGCTTCGGTCAAACAGGTCCTGCTCGCAATCAACCTGGTTTTGGCAGCGTGGGAGAGGCAATGGGAGGCATCCGCTATATCACCGGAGAACCCGGTCAGCCACCAGTGCGCTCTAATATCAGCCTGGGCGACTCACTCTCGGCACTCTATGCCGTCATCGGTGCACTCATGGCCTTGCGTGGGCGCGACCAGCAGGGCAAAGGGCAGGTAGTTGATGTGGCACTCTATGAAGCTGTATTTAGTGTATTAGAATCGACGCTACCGGAGTACGATGTGGCTGGTCTGGTACGCGAACCGTCTGGCTCTGCACTGCCAGGAATCGCCCCTAGTAACACCTATCGTTGTCAAGACGACTCCTATGTCGTGATCGGTGGCAATGGCGATACCATTTTCAAACGCTTGATGCGACTGATAGGGCGACCGGATTTAGCCGAGCAGGAGCGCTACCGCACGAACAAAGAGCGTGCCGAACACGCAGTGGAGCTAGATGCCTTGATCGAAGGCTGGACGGAGCAATATCCGCTGCATAAGGTCCTGCACCATCTTGAAGAGGCGCATATTCCCGCTGGCCCTATCTATTCAATCGCCGACATCGTTCATGATGAGCAGTACCAGGCCCGCGAGATGCTTCTGCCGGCTCAAATTGAGGGCATTGGAGCGGTAACAATGCCCGGCCTAGTACCCAAACTTTCTGAGACGCCGGGTTCGATTGCGTGGTATGGGGGAGCGCGGGGCACACATAACAAAGAGGTTTATACACAACTGCTTGGCCTCTCTTTAGAGGAGATGGAGCAGCTTGCCAAGCAAGGAGTCATTTGATGCAGCTACCACGCTCTGTTGAGGTGATTGAGGTCGGCCCGCGTGACGGCCTACACAACGAAGCTATTACAATTCTAACCGAGAGAAAACTTGCGCTATTCCTGGGATTTACACATCTAATACGTAACTAGTAGTATTTATGCTAAAAATGAGGCACACGTATCATGCTACTCAAAGCACTACATTATGTGGCCTGCAAAGTTGCCGAACAAGGAGGTTTCAACCCATGACACAGATACTGTCAAAGACACAAGATTATGGATTGTACATTGGCGGCAAGTATGTACAACCCGAGGGAGCACCACGGCTGCCAGTAAGCAATCCAGCTACAGGCGAGGAATGGGCGACGATTGTGAATGCGCGTACAGAAGATGTGAACGAGGCTGTAAGGGTGGCGCGAGCGGCCTTCGATACGACATGGTCTAAGATTGGACCAGCTGCACGAGGGCGCTTGCTCAACAAGCTAGCGGACGTGATCGAAGGGCGAGCACGTGAATTAGCCGAGGTTGAGGTACGCGACAATGGAAAACTGCTGCGCGAGATGTACACGCAGTTAAAGGCTATTCCTGGCTGGTATCGCTATTTTGCAGGTTTGGCTGACAAGATACAGGGGGACACGATTCCACAGGAAAAACGCAGCCTGTTCAACTATACGGTGCGTGAACCGTATGGTGTTGTTGGCTGTATCACCCCCTGGAACTCACCACTGATGCTTGGATCGTTTACATTCGCACCTGCGCTGGCGGCAGGCAACACTCTCGTTGTCAAACCGAGCGAACATGCCTCGGTATCTACCCTAGAATTCGCACGCTGTTTTGAGGAGGCAGGATTTCCTGCAGGCGTCTTTAACGTTGTGACGGGACTCGGCCTACCGGCAGGTGACACGCTGGCACGTCATAAGGGCGTTGATGTCATTGGCTTTACAGGAAGTGGTCCTGCTGGAGCTAGCGTTGCAGCTGCGGCGGTTGGGCACTATGCTGATGTGGTACTTGAACTGGGCGGAAAGTCTCCCAATATTCTCTTTGAAGATGCCCCCCTTGACGCAGCAGTGGCAGGACTTCTCGCAGGCGTTTTTGCGGCTTCTGGTCAAACGTGTATCGCGGGATCGCGTGCGCTCGTGCAGCGTTCTATCTATGATGAGGTAATAAAACGCCTGGAGGAGCGTGTGCGGAAGATTCGCATTGGCAATCCATTGGATGACGAGACCGAGATGGGTCCTATCGCCAATGAACCACAATATCATAAGGTGCTCTCCTATTTTGACGTGGCGAAGGCGGATGGCGCACGTGTGGTAACGGGCGGGACTAAAGCACCAGACGAGCACCTACAAGCTGGTCTCTATGTTCAACCAACCGTCCTAGCTGATGTTCGAAACGATATGCGTATCGCACGCGAAGAAGTCTTTGGCCCGGTGCTCTCGCTTATTCCGTTTGATACTGTGGAAGATGCGATCTCTATCGCTAACGACACCGATTTCGGCCTAGCTGCTGGCGTATGGACAACTGATCTCAGCCGGGCACATCATGTAGCAGGTCGTCTCCATGCTGGCACAGTCTGGATCAATACCTATCGCGCGCTTTCTCCAAGCATGCCATTTGGCGGCTATAAGGCGAGTGGTATAGGTCGCGAGAATGGTATCGAGGCGATAAAAGAGTTTACACAGGTGAAAAGTGTGTGGATCGAAACGGAGCCGGTCGCAGGGGATCCCTTCTCGATCAAACTGTAAAGCCTTACAACAGAGCAAAAGTATGTCAATCAAAGGAGATGACATATGCAGATTTCTGCCGAAGTGACGCGGGCGAAGGGAAGGCCCTGTATGAGAGGAGGGACATGGCAAATACTCCCATATCGTCGGAGTCACACGGCATGGATTATACGCCGCGTCCACTGTCAGGGCTACGAGTCTTGGAGTGTGGCAGGTCTTGTACGTCAACCTTCTAGCTCTGCCCTCCCTGGCATCGCTCCCAGCAATACATATCCCTGCCAAGATGGCTCCTATGTCGTGATCGGCGGCAATGGAGATGCCATCTTTAAACGCTTGCTGCGACTGATCCATCGACCAGAGCTAGCCGACGATCCATGCTATCGCACGAACAAAGAGCGCCCGGAAAACTCAGCTGAACTCGACGCCTTGATCGGCAGTTGGACGAAGCAATATCCTTTGCGCGAGGTTCTCCGCCACCTCGAAGAGGCACGTATTCCTGCTGGACCAATCTACTCGATTGCCGACATTGCTCATCATGAGCAATACAAGACACGAGAGATGACTCTGTCAGCCGAGATTGAAGGTATCGGGCCAGTAGCCATGGCCGGCCTTGTGCCTAAACTCTCTGAGCCGTCAGGGGCAATTGAATGGTATGGCGGTGCTGTAGGGACACATAACCAGGATGTCTATGGAAAATTGCTTGGTCTCTCTTGAGAGGAGATAGAGTACCTTGCCAGACAGGGAGTAATCTCATGATAGTGCCGCATACTGTTGAAGTGGTCGAGGTTGGTCCACGCGATGGTTTACAGAACGAGGCGGTCATGGTGCCAACAGAAGGAAAGCTAGCTCTCCTTAAAGGACTGACTGCGGCTGGCATGAAACGCTTTGAGGCCACGTCATTTGTCTCGCCAAAATGGATTCCACAACTAGCCGACGCGGCAGAGGTCGTTAACCAACTCCCTGCACCTGTCGGCGTTATCTATAGTGCCCTTGTGCCTAATGAGCGCGGCTATGAACGAGCAAAGGCGGCAGGACTGCGAGAGGTGGTGCTGGTTATTTCAGCGACAGAGGGTCACTCACGTGCAAACTTGAATTGCTCTGTAGACGAAGCTCTTGCCGCCATTCCAGTACTTTTCCACCGTGGGCAGGCCGACAACATCCATGTGCGCGTCTCCATTTCCACCGTCTTTGGCTGTCCCTTCGATGGGGTAACAGATATCGAACGAGTGCTTTGGGTTGTGCAAAATGTGGCTGCCGCTGGCATCGACGAAGTAACGCTCTGTGATACCATTGGCGTCGCCAATCCTCGACAGGTCTTCGAGACCTTTACTCAGGTTCGTCAGGCTCACCCCAACCTGAAAATAGATGCACATTTTCACGACACGCGTGGTCTCGGCCTCGCGAACGTGATAGCTGCTCTCGATGCTGGTATCCGCACGTTTGATGCCTCTATTGGCGGACTCGGTGGTTGCCCCTTCGCACCAGGAGCGGCAGGCAATGTCGCCACTGAAGACCTCGTATATATGTTGCACGAAATGGGCATTGACACGGGAATTCATCTGGATACACTCCTGGCGGCAGCAGACCTCGTTGCCCAGTTCGTAAAACATCCAGTACGTGCTCACATCAATCGCTCATTAGCGCATTGGCACCCTGTAGTTCCGGGTCCTCTTCAAACATAAAAGCCTGGTACGACATTGAAGCTTGATTGTTCTTTATCTGTTGAATGGGGAGAAATAGCGTTCTTATGACAGAGACGTTAGTTGCGAAGTTGCTTCGTACACATAGAGCTGATGGTACATCGACACAGGGGGAGACTCAGCTACAAGTCGATCAGGTCCTCCTGGAAGACTACACAGGTACCATGGCCTGTCTTCAGTTTGAGGCACTGACAGTTGATTCCATTCAAGTTCCGTTCGCCATTCAATACGTAGATCATAATGTTCTGCAACTTGACTGGAAAGATCAAGACGACCACCTCTATCTTAAAAGTTTTTGCGCTCATTACGGACTGGTGTACTCACCTCCAGGCAATGGCATCTGCCATTACCTCCACCTGGAGAGTTTCGCACGTCCAGGCTTCGTGCTCGTTGGCGCTGATAGTCACACCACAATGGCGGGGGCTGTAGGCATGTTCGCTATAGGTGCTGGCGGCCTGGAGGTAGCCCTCTGCCTCGCTGGTCGCCCCTTTAGCATTCCCACTCCACGCGTGGTCGGAGTAGAACTACGCGGAAGATTGAAGCCCTGGGTACAAGCGAAGGATGTGGTGTTGGAACTACTGCGGCGACGTGGCGTGCGTGGAGGTGTCGGTCGCGTCTTTGAGTTTTTTGGTGAAGGTGTGCCAACGCTGAATGTGAGTCAGCGTGGCACCATCTGCAATATGATCATGGAGACGGGAGCCACAACAGGCATCTTTCCTTCCGATGAGCAAACGCGCGAGTGGTTGACCAGCCAGCATCGTGCAACACATTGGCTCCCGCTCACTGCCGATGCAGATGCTGTCTATGATGAAGCAGAAGTTATCGATTTGGATGCATTGGAGCCACTGATCGCCATTCCATCAAGTCCTGGCAATGTGGTACCAGTGCGCGAAGTAGCTGGAACTCCCGTTGGTCAAGTATGCGTCGGCAGTTCTGTCAATTCAGGTTATGAAGACCTCGCACTCGTCGGAGCCGTCCTGCATGAGCAGGTCGTTCATCAGGGTGTGATCATGACGGTCACTCCTGGCTCGCGACAGGTACAAGAGCGCATTCTACGCTCAGGGACATATGTAGACCTAATGCGGGCTGGCGCACGCATGCTTGAGCCAATCTGTGGTCCCTGTGTTGGCATCGGTCAGGCTCCAGGCTCAGGCATCGTCTCTGTGCGTACCTTCAATCGCAACTTTCCTGGTCGCTCAGGTACAGACCGCGATCAAGTGTATCTTGCAAGCCCTGCTACAGCAGTTGCGACCGCACTACGAGGAGTGATTACCGATCCGCGAGAACTGGGTACGGAGCCAGTCCTACCATCTGCTCCACCATCTAGCGAAAGCACCGAAAATCGGCATTTCATTTTTCCCCTCGTGAAAAATGAGGCCCTGCAGGTACACGTGCTGCATGGCCCAAACATTGTGGCACCGCCACCACAGACAGCATTACCAGAGCATTTATCAGGGCGCGTGCTGATCGTAGTTGGTGACGATATTTCGACCGGTGATCTCTCACCCGACGGCGTAGTGGTGATGTCATTTTGTTCAAATGTCGCGGCAATGGCGAACTTCGTCTTTCGACGGTTAGATTCGCAGTTTCCTACTCGCGCCAAGCATTGGGGTGGAGGATTTATTGTCGGTGGACAGAACTATGGTCAGGGGTCAAGTCGAGAACACGCTGTGCTAGCCCCTAAGTATCTGGGCGTTCATGCGGTCATCGCCAAATCGTTTGCCCGTATTCATCGTCGCAATCTTATCGCTCAAGGTCTCATTCCGCTCACGTTCGTTGACGAGTCAGATTACACCAGTATCCAACAAGGTGACGAATGGGAAATTGCAAGTCTCCATGATCTTTTAGAGCAAGGAGAGGATATCTGGCACGTGAGCATCGCTGGGGTGAGCGAGAAGTTGGCTCTTCGAGCAGCCTTCACAGCATGGGAACGCCAACTCCTCCTTGCCGGTGGACTTCTGGCTTATCATAGCGGCACAACATGAGCAATGCCAAACTGCACGAAAAGAGCAAGCAAAGAGAAGAATGGTAGAGCACAATGTAACGGAAACCTTTATTCCAAAAGGAGCAATCCGATGCGGATTACAGCAGCAGTGACGCGCGAGAAGGGAAGTTCCTTCACGATTGAAGACGTGGAGATCGATGAGCCGCGTGCGGACGAGGTGTTGGTGAGAATAGTCGCCACAGGCATTTGCCACACGGACTTGGTTGTACGCGATCAATGGCTCACGACACCCTTGCCCATTGTCCTTGGACATGAGGGTGCTGGAGTTGTCGAGCGCGTGGGACAAGGCGTCAAGAAAGTCCAGCCCGGCGATCATGTTGTACTCACCTATGGTCGCTGTAGACAGTGTGTAAACTGCCTGGATGGACACCCCTACTACTGCCTACAAGCATACACATACAGTTATGGTGGCGGACGCGCAGATGGCTCTACCGCACTGCATCAACGTGGTGAGGCTATCCATAGCCACTTCTTTAGTCAATCATCGTTTGCTACCTACGCGATGGCGACCGAGGGCAATGTGGTAAAAGTACGCCAGGATGTACCACTTGAGATTCTTGGCCCATTGGGATGTGGTATTCAGACAGGTGCTGGAGCGGTGATGAACGGCTTGCGGCCTCACGTTGGTACCAGTATCGCGATTTTCGGCACTGGTAGCGTCGGCCTCAGTGCAATCATGGCGGCACGAGTTGTAGGCTGCACCACCATCATCGGCGTCGATGTCAAACCCGACCGTCTCGCACTGGCAAAAGAACTGGGTGCGACGCACACTCTCCACGGAGGTGAGGTCAATGCCGTCGAGGAGATCAAGCGCATTACTCGTGGCGGTGCCGATTTTACATTAGAGATGACCGCCTCTCCCCGTATTCTACGCCAAGCGGTTGACGCTCTACAAGTCGGTGGTATGTGCGGTGTGATCGGTGTCCCCTCTAGGGGCACCGAGGTAAGCCTGGAAATGACGGCTCTCCTCTTTGGGAGAGGAGTACGCGGCATCCGTCAGGGTGAAAGCGTCTCCGATAGCTTTATTCCCCAGTTGATAGAACTCTACTTGCAAGGCCGCTTCCCCTTTGACCGCCTGATCGAATTCTTTTCGTTTGATCAGATTGATCGGGCAGTCAAAGACACAGAAAGCGGCGTTGCCATCAAACCTGTGTTGCGTATGCCTCAATACTACCCACTCTCTGAAGTATAGTATACTTTACAAGCCAAAAGGAAAGGATGATCTATGAACACTGAATCAACCAGCACCACCGAGATGCTCGCAAACGTCACCAAAGCCGCCCATGACGGTCTGCTTACCTTTGAAGCACTGCTCCGTAGCCTCAGTGATGCAAATCTCCATTTAGCAAACACTGAAGGTGGCTGGACAGTCGCACAAGTCGTCTCACACATTCATATTTGCGGCCTACTCTGGATTGCTGACCTTGAGCGCATGCGCCACGATCCATCATTATTTATCTATCGTGAGGAACTAGGACATGACGCAGTTGGAGCACCTCCTCACTCTGCGAAGGAAGCGGCGGACCGTATAGTAAGCTTACGGCATGCACTGGATGTCTGCCTTCCTGCCGCCGACCCCAGTATCGCCGACAAGCAATTAGAAGTAACAACTTTAGGCAAAATGACCATTTCGCAGTGGATGATGCCCATCATTGATCATTTGTTGGGACATGCTCATCAAGCGAGAGAGATTCTTGTTCAACGTGGCGTTTTAACCGCCGAAAGCGAGACCGCTCAACAACACTAGCCGTGAAAAAGAAAGGAAAAAGGGTATGGATTACGAAACCGCTGTCCAAGTATTTTTTCAACCTGCCCCAGAAGGTACAACGACTCCTTATCCCGTTGAGCACGCAAGCCCCGCTCGCAGTTTACGTGATGCCTGTGAGCCATTAGGTATTCATCCTGCGTGGTCTCCCCTCGTAAATAAACGTCTCGCCGCGCTCGGTCTCAACTTTCTCACTAGCTACGTGTGGGGACGTGCGGCCTGTTTAGGAGATGTGCCAGCATCACTCGTGGTCGCCGCTTTTGCTGCCTTTGATCCAGGCTTCGTTATCGCTACCTATGAAGAGGCACGCCGCCTCGTCAGTCACGATCAAATGCTACAAGTGCGCGATGAGGCGACAATTGAGAGCTTGCAGGCCATTCTCGGTAAAGAGGATGTTACTGAGGCTGTGAAGATATTGCGTCGTGGTCTATCCTCCGTCGATGGTACAGGACGGGCCTTGTTTTCTGGTTTACTGAGTCGTCCTTGGCCGGAGAGTTCTGTTGGGCAACTCTGGCACGCCTGTGACATGATGCGCGAGTATCGCGGCGATAGCCATATTGCCGCCTATATCACCGCCAGCCTTGGACCTGTCGATATGAACATACTTACAGAACTTTACGTTGGAATGCCGCTTGGCTCTTATACCGCTACCCGTGCATGGAGTCAAGAGGTGATCACTGCCAGCATTGAGCGCCTACAAGGCAAAGGTCTCATTGCTCATGACAAACTAACTCCTGCCGGACTTCGCCTCAGAGAGAAGATTGAAGACCACACTGATGCGATGGAACAGCCTATCATCGACGCCATTGGCAGTGACCTTGAAAGCCTTGTGATGCAACTGAACGCGTGGGGCGAGCTATGTATTCAAGCAGGAGCGTTTCCACCAAGCATCCAAAAGCGTGCGGCAGGATAATTACGAACTTATCACTGAACATTCGCATGTCATCTTTTAGCATAGTGAACGGGGTATCAAGTCATAGTGGAAACCTATGTATGGAAGTGAAGCTGTCGGGCAACTTCTATACCCTAGGATCGCAGGACAGAAAGGATGAAAAAATGAGGCTGAAAGACAAAGTTGCTCTTATCACTGGAGCGGGTCAAGGCATTGGTCGAGCATGTGCATTGCGTTTCGCTCAAGAAGGCGCACATGTCGTCATTGCAGAAATTCAGGAGAGCAGGGCACGCAACGTTGTTCAGGAGATAGAGAGTGCTGGCGGACAGGCACTCGCCGTCAAAGTTGATGTTTCCCAACCTGAGAGCGTCAAGGCGATGGCGCAGCAAGCACTGACAAGATTTGAGCGTATTGATGTGCTGGTGAATAATGCAGCTATTTTCTCCACTATTAAGATGAAGCCGTTTGAGGAAATCACCTTGGAGGAATGGAATGGCCTGATGGCGGTCAACCTCACTGGTACTTTTCTGTGTTGTCAGGCCGTCGCGCCTTCCATGCGAGCGCAGCAGGGCGGCAGCATCATTAATATCTCCTCTGGTAGTGTCGCAACGGGCCGGCCTTGGTATGCTCAGTATGTCGCCTCCAAAGCTGGTGTCGTTGGACTCACCCGCGCGCTGGCACGAGAACTGGGGGCTAATAACATTACCATTAACGCGATCATGCCGGGTTCAACCGAGACGGAAGTGCCACGTGAAACGGTGACTCCTGAACAGGCGCAAGCTATTGTTGCTGGTCAGTCGATTCATCGACGAGAAACGCCGCAGGACTTAGTTGGAGCAATGGTCTTTCTTGCCTCTGACGACAGCCGTTTCATCACAGGACAGACGCTTCTGGTTGATGGAGGACAGAACTTCCTGTAAGGGGTAGAGCTATGGAAGCTGGTGAGACCAGGAGACCACGTCTTCCTGCAAGAACCTACCACCAAATCTGATACCACTGGCGAACCCCAAATCCCTTTTGAAGGCGATAGGCAAGGAAGAGTCTGTCTGGTATGATAGGCAAAAAGTGATCACAGAAGCACCGTCAGCGCAGAGGAGGAAAACGATGTCACTCAAGCCAGAGGGGATAAATCCCGTTCCCGAAGAAACCGCTCGTATTGCTCATGCGGCCTATCCAAAGGGCAATAAGTTTATGCATATGCGAGATAAACTAGGCACCATCTATCAAGATGAAAGCTTCGCGCCCTTGTTTTCTCACACGGGACAACCAGCAGAAGCACCCTGGCACCTGGCATTGGTGACCATTATGCAGTTTGCCGAGGGACTTTCCGATCTGCAGGCCGCGATGCACAAATGTTCGCGGTGCGTGAACACCCTGAACTTGCTCCGCCATCACCGCCTCCGCCGAGACTTGGCTCCGGCGTCCTACACGCAGATGACCCACTAGCGGGTCTGCCTTTCGTCCAAGGGAACGTTACCAGAGACGGGCAAACGGGTCTGTTCGACGATATTATTGGGCGTGGGTTTTGCCTGATGAGTACAGTAGGTGAGCCAAGCTCAGTGCTCAGTTCGGCGTCGCATGAGTTCCTTACCTCTCTTGGGGGCTTGACTGTCTCTATCGTGAGGGACACGAACGGAGCAGCAGGGCAGATTCTCGACGAGAAGGGAATCTATAGCGACTGGTTTGCAGCCAATCGCTGTGCAGTAGTTCTCACACGTCCTGATGGCTACCTCTTTGGCGCAGCGTCTGATCTTCAGGGAGCAGAGGAACTTGTCTCAGCACTCGCGAGCATTGTGCATTGATTGTAGAAAGACGTGAAATAAGATATGTCTGGAAAAAGATGTGTACTCTCAACTCCTGCAATAAAAGCAAGAAGGAAGGAAGAGACCTAAATGAAGGATGCTCCCCATTCCGTATTTACACGCGATTTGGACCAGTACCGCCCATCTTCTCCTCGCCCGTCAAGCCTACAAGTAGGTGGGGAGGGAGTGACGGTGCTGTCCTTTGATCAACAAAAAGAGGTTGATCAGATGATCTTTCCGACCCTTTCTAATGTCTCGCTAGTCCTGGTTACACAAGGAACGATGGCGTTTGAACATAGAGAGGTTGGTAGTCACTGGGAAGCATTCCACGTGTGTGCAGGAGATTGGAGTTTAGCTCCTAGTGGTGCCCATCCCCATGAGTTTCGCTGTTACGCTCTTTCGGACGAACCCATTCAGTCGCTCTTTATCCAGATAAGCATAGACTTCCTTTCGCGTGTGGCTTCACCTTTGACTGTTGATGAGCCTACACGTGTGAGGATACGCAAACGTTTGTTTTTTCAAGACCCTTTGCTAACACAGGTCGGGTTGGCGTTACAACAAGAATTCCATGCGTCATCTGCAATGGAAACACTCTACTCGGAGACTATTGCTCAGATGTTTGCGGTTCACCTGCTGCGATACTACGCAGAGATCGATCATATGCCGAAAAACGATACCTATAGGTTGACACCGCTACAGGTAAAACGTGTGATGGAGTACATCGAGCACCATCTTGATCACAATCTTTCCTTAACAGTGCTTGCTCAACAGAGCGGAGTAAGCCCTTTTCACTTTGCACGCCTCTTTCGGCAGACGACTGGTGAAAGCCCTCACCAATATGTCGTAAACAGACGCATTGAGACTGCGCAACGCCTCCTCAAAGAGACTGACCTTCCCCTGAACCAAATCGCTCTCATGACCGGGTTTTCCAGTCAGAGTCATTTTACCCATGCCTTCACCAAATACTTGGGACAGCCACCGCATCATTATCGACTCAGACACCCTTAAATAGGCACGTTTTGACAAGAAATAGCACGAATATGGAAGCTTTGTCGCCTTCTCCCTTCTATAATCAAAGGGTCAGTTAATACAAGCTTGCTCACTCATTTTTGTGTAAGCAGAGAGGCCAGCTGTGAATGACTCATGTGAGAAGGAGATTCCTCATGAGGTACGGCACATTTGGTCAGCAAGGAGAAGGAATGCAACCATCATTATCAAATTCCAAGAATCATGAAATCACAGCCACGCAGGACTCTTCGTCTCTCCGGTGGCTCGCACTCGGTACTATCGCTGGACCAATCCTAGTTGATTTCGTCTGGATTATCCTTGGCTGGCTACGTCCAGGCTACTCACCACTGCGTCAGCAAATCAGCGATCTCGGTCTAGGTTTCACCGCTCCATTTATGAACGCCGCCTTCATCCTCAGCGGACTTCTGCTCCTAGTCGGCGTGGTGGGCATCTTCCACGGGCTTCGCAACGATGTGGGAACCACTGCACGTATAATCTGTGCGTGCCTACTCGCGCTCTCGCCGCTGGGACACATTGTCGTTGGCATCTTCACCGAAGCCACGTTGGCTGCTCATACGGCGGGAGCAGCACTGGGCTTCCTCACTCCAGTAGTCAGTTTTCTGGTGACCGGACTCGTTCTCCGTCGCAGCCTCTACTGGCGTCGTATCGGGAACTGGCTCCTGCTAGCTAGTCCTTTGACGCTGGTGCTCGTGTTGGTCTTTTTCCAGTTTGCTCCAGTGAATGCACCGTTCGCTGCTGCTGGCTTGGGCGGTCTGGCTGAGCGTGCTATGGCTATCCAGATGCACATTTGGTACGTAGCTCTGGGCTGGTTGGCCTTCCAGCGTTCATAGCTGGTTGTCTGTTTTTATTAGAAGATGAACAAGAAGTACCTTGCGTGCTACAGGATCGTCCACCTTTGAGCCACCTTTTGCAGGAGAACTAACCTTTGATTTTCTCTGGTTCTAGATGGTCGATTCCGGCGATCTGCGACTGCCGATTCACACGCCGCGTAGCAACTCTGGGACCATCGAGAAAATAGAGCAGCTTCTGACCGCCGTAGTCTGAAAGGAACGCGCAAAACACACGAAGGGATGTGTCCTCATGATGTGTCTGAGGGAGGTGAAACCTGTAGACGGTTACATGAAACAAGTGGGATTTACGCCATTCTACGATAGATGAGTTAGCACACGCTTTTCTCAACTGAGTTGTGCAGTGTACTACTAAACCCAGGTAGGAACCGGTTTCATGTCATTGTGATTGTTTTTGTGCATGTGCCGGATGAAATAATTCATCCATCATAGAATAGGGTAGCTTTCACTCTCATAATCTTACAATTTACAGATAGTTGGTGGCCCAATTACGCTCATCCGCCTCAAAATTTGACGTGCCAGGGATCATGATGGCAACTTGGCACGTTGGAGCATCATGAGTAGCTCCATGCCAATGCCAGACGTTCGCAGGGATGGTGATGACTTCGCCTGCTGAGAGGATATATTTCTCGGTCTCCGTCGCCACCATAGTCCTGCCTGAAAGAACGAGCAGAGTTTGGTCGCGTTCATGAGTGTGAGGACGGTTCCGCGAACCCGCTTCAAAAAAGACCACCATCATGCCAACGTCACTTGTGTGCCCCGGAAACGCGATATTCTGCTGGCGAGCTACGCCCTCAACATAGGGAGCGAGAAACGTATCCTGTATCGCAGCATGTTCCTCTATTTTGATGGGCTTTGGCAGTTCATTCATCTCTTCAATCTCCTTCACGTCTCTTCGCAAAGACGCTTTGTAGTGAAAACTCAAAATACCGAAAAATGCACTCTCTGTAAGTATATAATCAAGCGTATAAACGTACAAGTTTTTGACAGATATGTGGCAAAGAGTGTAAAGGTTATACATTGTTTATCTGTCCCTAGACAGGCTTCACAATCATATAGCGGCAAGTTATCTTGGCTCTAGGACACTTTGATACTGGTGGCGACGTTGCGCGGCTGCACGCAAATTGTTGCACCTCGCCTTTGCTCTAGCGATCAAGAAGGAGGATTTTGATCCGCAGTATCAGCCAAAAGGACAACGACAAGTAGCTGCTTTGTAATCGCATCGAGAGCAGCATTTTTTAAGGCCAAACGATCTTGTTTTGCCAGCCATCAGGCGTATCTTCTTCTGACCATGCAAGCGATGGGGTGTCAAGGCGCGCGAAGCGCCCGCACAGCGGCTGGGCCTTGACATCCCATCGCGGCATGGTATACTTGCGCACGCCTGATCGATGCTCTTTCTCTCAACACCATGGCACGTTTCTTGCCGAAGTAAGGATATGCCCTTGACAAACAATACCGTATCTAAGGAATTGGTCTCGTGATCTAACAGAAGAGATGAAAAATGGCTGACAGGATGCGATATGAGCAGCCTGCCAATCCAGATGTGCAAACACGTGCTTCTGAGGAAAATATGTAGCAATTGTAACAATTGCTGAATCAGCTTCTCATACTCCTTCATGCTCATCCCTTTCTCAAAAAAAGCAAGCTACGTTTACCACCTTGTCGGAGACCCAAGATACTTGATATCCATTGATAATATCCCTTGCAAAAAAGATAGTAGCTGAGCAATCTCGGCACCCAACACTTTCTAGAATACCCATTTTGAAATGCCATCCCCTTGACAATTAAGTATCTGTATGATATATATTAATTAGATATATATCATACAGATATAAAAAGGAGTTACACATGGCGAAGGAAAATACGAGCAAGTATGCGGTGATGGGAGTGCTGAGTCTCTGTCCTAGCTCTGGCTATGATATCAAGAAATTCATGGAATGCAGCACCAGCAATTTCTGGAGCGAGAGCTACGGACAGATTTACCCTATTCTGAAGCACTTAGTGGAAGAAGGATTGGCAGCCAGCCACGCTGAAAAGCAAGAGGGCAAGCCTGAGAAGTACATCTATACCCTGACCGAGCAAGGAAAAGAAGGACTGCGAGACTGGCTCTCGGAGTCGGTTGAGTCTACAGTCGAGCGCAATGAGTTGCTGCTCAAGCTCTTCTTTGGTACTCATATCCCGCTTGAGAAGAACAAGGAGCATATCCACGCCTTTCAGGAGTTTCAATCGCACCTGCTCGCAAAATACGAAGGGATCGAGCGCGAGTTGGTGGCTGCAATTCAAGAGAATGCGACCCTCTCGTATCGGGTCATGACGGTGCGCTATGGTATTCATCGCTGTCGCGCCTTGCTGACGTGGTGTGATGAAACGTTGGCAACCTTGCACCATCTAACCCAACAAGAGAGAGCGGCACCGCAAAAAGTGTAAGATTCTGTTGAAGTGAAAAGGAGTATTCCCAATGGCAAAGGTCATTCCCGGCCGTTTTACGGCACAGACTGACGAAGCGTTTGTTGTTTTCATTATTGGCATGCGTGTGAATAACTTCTTGGCCTTCCGCAGATGGATTCCCACTGCGCTGTCGATGGGGCCAATGCTGCGTACCCTCTTCCAGCATCCTGAGAAGGGCATGTTAGGTGGACAGGTCTTTTTCTATTGGCGTGGCATTGCGCTTGTGCAGTACTGGCGTTCCTTTGACGATTTGGAGACATTTGCCAGGGACAAAGACGATCCACATCTGGGAGCGTGGCGTCGTTTCAATACAAACATTGGCAGTGATGGCAGTGTTGGCATCTTTCACGAAACCTTTCTTGTCGAGGCGGGGAAGTACGAGGCCCTCTACGGGAACATGCCCATCTTTGGGCTGGCGGCCGCAACTCATCACGTTTCTGCCGTCGGACGACGCGAAACCGCACGCCGTCGTCTCGGTGGACAGAACGAATCGGCGATTGCCTCGCCAGTGCTCCCCACAGAATCAGAGTAGGATACCAACTCTTCTGAGCGGTATCGTAGAGGTGTTCTCATTCATAAAAAGGAAGAAATCATGACACAGGTTCACAAAGAGGAAGACATTATGACACAAACAGGGAAGACGGCGACAGAGGTGATGCGCGCAGCTGAATATGATCGGTATGGATCACCGAGTGGAAGTGGGTTGCAGATAAGGACGGTACCACGCCCCCAAGCTGACTCCGGTCAGGTACTCGTGCGAGTCCATGCATCAAGCGTGAATCCGCTCGACACGACCATTCGCTCCGGCCAATTGCGTTTCCTCACAGGAAACCAATTTCCTAAACGCACCGGGATGGACTTCGTAGGTGAGGTTGTCGAGATCAAGACTGAAACGCCAGACTTCAAGGTGGGCGATCTAGTGTGGGGGGAGATGCCGATCTTGGCGAAAAGGGGATTTGTGCAAGGCTGTGCCGCCGATTTTGTCACGATCTCGCCAACCCTCATTTCAGCAAGCCCGAAACGTCTCAACGATGTTGAGGCAGCCTCGATGGCGAGCGTTGGTGCGGTTGCCATCATCACCTTGCGAGATAAGGCCAAGTTACGACCCGGCGAACGTCTCCTTGTTCGCGGAGCGGCGGGCGGCGTGGGGTGCATGGCGGTTCAGATGGGAAAATTGCTGGGTGCGCACGTGACTGGACTCGCCTCGGCGAAGGACCTTGATTTTTTGAAGGAACTTGGGGCTGATGAGGCACTCGATTATCGAACAACTCCACCATCCTCTCTTGCACCGTTTGATGTCGTGCTCGATATGGTAGGAACGGACCTGAGCAAATATCGCCGATTGTTGAGTCGTCGCGGCAGAATGTTCTGCATGGCTATGAGTTCGGGGAATATCGCCTATATCCTGGCCTCAACTATCTTCGGGCTTAAACGGGTCCAGTTCTTTAGTGCTACGCCAATACGAGAGATCATGACTGATCTTGCCGCATACGTTGATGCTGGCTCTATCCATCCGGTCATTCATAGCATCTATGATCTGGACAACATCGCTGAAGCGCACCTCTCTCTCGAAGCAGAAGGAGGCCGAGGAAAGCGAGTTGTCAGACATACAGACAACTGAGTCATGCGGGAAACGACTCATGAACAAGGTGCGGTTTACGTCGCTACATACGTTGCTGTGTTCATGAGCGTCCTGCGCCGAGCAAGACCGTTGAACGAACGATTGTGAGTGGAAGTCGGTCATTAATTCGAGGGAGCTTCTCACCAGATAGACACTTTAGAAGAGAATGGAGAGAAGCGCGGAAAGAAAAGGAAACAGATGAAGATTATTGCACTTGAAGAGCATTTCCAAGTTCCTGCGATCAAGGAGGCACTGGCAAAATTGCGTCCAGATGCCCAAGCCCCTTCTCCGTTACCATCTCTCCTCAGCACCCAACTCGAAGATCTGAGGGCTGGTCGCTTGAAAGCGATGGACACCATGGGCGTTGATGTCCAGGTTCTCTCCTACACTCCCGTAGGGCTACCAGCCATCCCTGATACAGAGGCGGTACCGCTGACAAAGGAGATCAATGATCAACTTGCGGCGGCTATTGCCGCCCATCCTGATCGCTTTGTCGGCTTTGCTACCTTGCCAATGTCTGATCCAGAAGCCGCTGCCGCCGAATTTGAGCGATGTGTGAACACCCTTGGGTTTAAAGGCGTCCTGATCAATGGGCCGACCAATGAGCGCTTTCTGGACGATCCATCGTTTCGCCCTCTTCTCGAAACGGCCGTCGCCCTTGATGTTCCCATCTACCTGCATCCTGCCCCTCCAATTCAAGCCGTGCGGGATAGCTACTATGCAGGCTTTGATCCGGCTGTTAGCGCAAGCTTTGCAACCTATGGGTGGAGATGGCATATGGAGACGGGTATTCACGCACTACGCATGATTATGGGTGGCGTCTTCGATCACTATCCCAGCTTGCAGCTTATTCTAGGCCATTGGGGAGAAATGATCCCGTACTACCTGGCTCGCTTTGATGAAATGCTCACCCCAGTCACAAAACACTTACAACGGCCTGTCGCGGACTACTTCTTGCAGCAGATGTATGTCACTCCCAGCGGGATGTTTACGCTTCCCCCGTTCCAACTCACGCTCCAGATGATGGGAGCGGACCGCATCATGTACGCGGTCGATTATCCCTTTCTTGTGAGGGATCACGCCAGAGCATTTTTGGAGAATGCGCCAATTAGCCCTGTCGATACAGCAAAAATCGCACATGGCAATGCGGAAAAAGTGCTCAAGCTTTCCCCAAATAGTCTGAACAGGTGAGACGGTATAGTCCTGACGAGAAGATACGTCGAAGGAAAATACGAGCAAGTATGTGGTGATGGAGGTGCTCAGTCTCTGTCATGGATGACCTCTATGTGCGTGAAATTACACCTTTCGGCGAAAATAGTTATATATAGAGGAATGCCAATTATGAAGCAAGAAAGCACTACTCCTTCGTTTTATCAACAGTTTCCACCTGTACGCTCAAGCAAGCTCTTGGGATGGAAGGGCATTGAAGCAGCACAGTATCTCGCTTCGCCTGGTCAGGTTTCTGTGCCGTCAGGTCTTTCCTCTCACTTGCTCATACTCTATCTTGGAGAGCCAAGCCTGATTATACAAACGTGTTCTACGCCTAGCAGCGACATATTAGCTGACACGTTGGTCACGAAGGGTGACCACGCTTTCGTGTCTACAGAGAGAGGATTGGGAGGAAAGTGGTCGATGGATGTTGATGCCCTTTTCTTGCATTTCGATCCTGCTCTGATACGCTCTATTGTTGAAGCGAGTGACCTAGAAGCAAGCCGTGTAGAACTTCTTTCTCATCCCTTCTTGTATGATCACTCTGTTGAGCAGTTTGGGCTTGCATTGCTGCACGAACTCTCTTCCTCAGGCTTCAACACACGACTCTACGCTGAGTCGTTAGCGAACGCGCTCGCTCTCCATTTGTTGCGACACTTCAGTACACTCCAGAAAAGAGAACTGAGAGTGACGAGCGATCTGGGTAAGACGCGGCTTCGCCATGTGCTCGACTATATGCATGAATATCGTACACAGGACCTCTCAATTGCTGAATTAGCTGCCGTTGCTAATGTAAGTTCCTCACACTTTGCACACCTCTTTAGGAAAACGATGGGGATGGCTCCGCACGAGTACCTTATCGCTTGCCGTGTTGAGCACGCCAAGCGACTCCTTTTGACGGAAGATATCGCGCTCCATGAAGTTGCGTTCCATTCTGGTTTTGCCGATCAAAGTCACCTAACTCGACACTTCCGACAGAGTGTGGGCGTGACTCCCGGTGTCTTCCGAAAAGAGCGTTGAAACGTTCTATGATTTCGTAGAAACATTCAAGATAGAACCAGAGAGTTGTCCTATACTCTGTAGCAGAGGTATTCAATAAGTGCCTTTGCTAGACACCTGTCATGGTGAACGATCAGGAAACACTCCATATGAGAAAGGGCCAACTCTCCATGTCCACGCGCATTTTTAGAAGACTTAGTTGGGGCTTGATGGCAATTATTGCTATTGGCGTCGCCATTTACTTTGCCACACCCTATCTCTTCTTTAATCCGGCGTTGAGCAGACTTCGCCTCAATCCATTTGTCCCACTACATTTTCCGATCCTGGCTATTCATGCAGGAATAGCAGGGACCGCCCTATTACTAGGGCCTTTTCAGTTCTTGACTCCCCTGCGTGCCAAATACCCATCCGTTCATCGGCTCATTGGACGTATCTATATTGTCTGCGTCGTCATTGCAAGTATCGCTGCTTTTTTCAGCGCACTCTTCTCTGTTTCTGGGTTCGTTGCCCAGGTTGGCTTCCTGACACTCGATGTCCTCTGGTTCTATAGCATTTGTCAAGCGTATATAGCAATTCGCCGGGGACAAATACCTGTGCATCGTGTGTGGATGACACGAAATTATGCACTTACCTTTGGCGCAGTCATGCTACGTGTTTGGCTGTATGGAGGCATCGCATTGACGATGCTGACTCATAGCGCATCAAAAACGTCACAAGCGGATATCTATGCAGCCTCCGCGTGGATTTCCTGGGTTTTTACTCTTGCAATTGCCGAATGGGTGTTCAATCAACGCCTTCTACAGACTTTTCTTGTCAAACCAGAGCGAGTGAGCGACAAGGCAATCGCATCCAAATAGTCCTATTCAGAACGCACAAGAGAGAGGAATTGTCCCAGCCAGCTCTGAGCCACTTGGCATGGATGTCCACCAGAGACGAATGTTTCTGACGCAAGAGATTAAGGGTGATGTAGTGCAGCTCAGAGTCCTACGATAAAGAAACACTAGTACTACGTTCAAAAGCATGTCACAGTTATAGCATCAAGCAAGAGAACAGATGAATACTTCTCCTGTAAGAGAAAGTGAAAAATTGAATGCAGGAGGAACGTTGATGATATAGAACAATGACCACTCCAAGTAAATGCTGATTGTCTCGCAGCTGGGGAACAAGGGGTTTGCCCAATCCTCTTGTTGAACCTCTTGCCCTTGAGCACGTCGCACATCAAGTGCGTCCTGCATATACAGGGGTCGAGTATGAGCCATACGAGAAACCATGCTAAGAATCCTATGACCAGTTCAAAGAGTAAAAAAGATGCGAGGAACGTAAAAGACGCATACTTTGAGAGGAAATGAGAGCCAAGCTTCTCTTGTCGCTGTTCTCAAAAGCTCTGAAAAACTTTGTTGGCTACTTCTTTTTGGTCTTAGCGTGGTTTCTCGTATGGCTCATACTCGCCCTCGACTTTTTCTCGCAAGGTCATCTGGCTGAGCAGGTCTTCTCCCTGTGTTGGAACAACAGGAGAGGACAGTATCGCACTCCTTTTTCGTTATCGTACCACCTTTATTGGCTGCACGACGAGGATGCCAAGCAGGACGAAGACCGCCGCACCAACATACAAGAGCGTATAACTATGAGACACTCCAAGGATGACCCCGGCAAGCACGGGTGCCAGCGATTGAGGAAGTGTGCTGGCGATATTGATGATGCCAAGATCCTTGCCCCGGCCCTCGGCAGAAGGTAACACCAGCGTCGTGATGGCGACATCCACAGCAATGTAGGCTCCAAAGCCTACTCCCAGAAAAGCCGCAGCGAGCAGCACAAACTGCCAGGTGTGGAAGAAGGCGAGCAGGAGCATCGCGATGGCGAGAAGGCATACGGAAAGCATCACAAACAGCTTGCGCCGCCCAAGTCGATCAGAGAGGAAGCCTCCGAGCAGGGTGGAAACAATGACCACGACCGTCGTGACGATGGTGAACGTCGAAGCTCCTTGCACAGGAGACGGATATTTCACGGCATCTTGCAGGTAATAGAGGATATACGTGGTCCCCATAAAATACCCGATCAAAGGGATAAAGCGCGTGAGCCATGCCCATCCGAAATCAGGATACCTCCGAGGGTTGATCCAGAAACCCTTGAGAAACGCGCCAAGGCGGAAAGCAGGAAGGTACCCCTTGGGGAGGGCCTTATCGGAGAGGAACAGAGCGAACGGAATATTGATCACGAGCACAACCACCAGTATGACCAGGTAGGCGTTTGCCGGCGCAGCCTTGAACACCTGGCCAATAAGAATCGCTCCCAGGATGGCTTCCAGGGGTAAGGCAAGGCCGAAGACTCCTGAAACTGCCCCACGTTGCCTCTCAGGGACCTGATCGGGAATCGTCGTAACGATGGCCGGAATGGCAAAGTTGGAGAAGAGCTGGACGCCACACCAGCCGATGTACAAGAGGGGAAGCGAAATAGCTTGCCACATAATGAAGAGGCTGACCGCCGTACCTAAAGCACCCGTGAAAATCCATGGACGCCTGCGTCCAAAACGCGAGGTGGTACGATCACTGAAGGCACCGGCCAAAGGATTGGTCACCAGACCGACCAAAACAGAGGTACCTGCGAAAAGACTGAGGACAGTGACTTTGCTCGCTGGAGCAAGCTGGCTAATCTGAAAAGGCAACGACAATGTTCCGACACCGATGTAGCACAGAAAGTACGTCATGCTTGCAATCGTTATCGCGAGCATGAAGCCGAGGCGAACAGGCTGTGTCGGGACTTGCAGCGCTTCTGGAACACCAGCGTCGGGAGCAGTGGCTGCCATGCGACTATCTTCCATGGTCAAAGGACTCCTTTTGTTTCAACAATGAGATGTGCTGACCCCTTCATACATGGTATAGGTGTCCCTTCCATCCGGCCTTGCTCACACCATGCGATTGTCCCCCTCCACCTTTCGATAGGAGGTCAGGTGCTACTTTCTCCACGTTGTGGCAGTGGAACTCTGCGCGAGTATGGACACGAGAGCCTCATCGGCGCACCAGCTTCCGTCGCTCTCCCCCTGGTACGTTCGGCACCGACGACGTGTTCGTCGTCGGTGACCGTGGAGTGGGGTGGTGACACTAGTAGGGTTCCGCGAGGGCCCTGAATGTCGAGGTCAGCAGAGCTTGGTTCTCCGATGGAGGTGCCTTCTCCTGTTCGAGGTGTGAGAGCCTCACGCTGGTCTCGACAACACTGCGCACACGCTCGAAGCGGCGTGTCATAAAGGCGTCCAGAGCCTCAGGCAGCGTCGATGCTCCCGCCACGCACTGGCCCAGCACCGCCGCATCTTCGAGTGCCATGCCGCCGCCCATCCCCATGTGGGCGGTGGTCGCGTGCGCCGCGTCGCCGATGAGCAGGGCGCGCCCGCGATACCACGGTTTGGGCAACAGAAGCCACTCGAAGGGCCTGCCGACCAGTTGCGCGTCCGGCGTCAGACGACTCCGCAGCTCGACAATAGCAGGAGCCGTATAGGACTCGAGGAGGCGCGTGAACAACGAGAACACCTCATCGTGCGAGGGACGCTTCCACTCGGGCATATCGATGACGGCGGGAACGTAGACCAAGCCTTGCGGAAGATAGTAGAAGCCGAGCCGCCCGACCGGTCCGAGATACCACCCTTCACCCTCGATAGCGGGTTCCGGTGCCATCCAACGGATGCTAAGTTGTCCTGAATACGCGGGTTTCGGCGCATTGGGGAACACCGTGGCGCGGGTGTGTGAGCCGATGCCATCCGCTCCGACAAGCAGATCATAGCAACGCATTTCCCCATCGGTGAACGCGACACTGATCGCGTCCTCGCCGTCCTCGATCGTTTGAGCCGTCACGCCCTGCCTGACGTTGACGCCAAGACGTTTTGCGGCGTCCGTCATCACATCGACGAACACAGGACGGTAGACCGCGACGCCGTCGACGGCACCGGGCCATGTGGGTCGCCGGGGACCAGGGCTGATCAGCCGTCCAGCAGCATCCCTGAGAGACGCGGCGGTTGAATCCGGGCCGAACGGCGTGCCTGTGTCACGCACGTCCTCATACACGCCAAGCTCGACCAGCACCTCCGCAGCGCGGCCCGAGAAGGCGAGCGAAGCGCCAAGAGGTACTTCGGCCAGTTCGACGACGTCGCACGCCACTCCGACACGGGCGAGCGCGACCGCCGCCGAGATGCCAGCGATGCTCCCGCCAATAATAAGGGCCTTCGATATGCAAACCATCTGTTTCACTTCCTCCTGTTGCTTACCGGTCGAACGAGGTCCGCCGGAAAATCGTATCGCCACCAGACGTGATCGGGCGGCCATGCATCACGCAGATTCTCTCGAAGTCGAGCTTGGAGAGCCTCGCCAAGCTCTTGCGTGCGAGGGCAATGTCCTCGAGCGCTACTGGAAGTTTTAGGCCGGACTGGTTCACGCAGGTGTCGGCGGTGAAGAGCACGCCGCCATGCCGCCGCCAGAGGAAGGCAATCTGGCCCGCACAGTGCCCGGGCACATGCATGGCTATGAGATCGGGGAGGAACGGCGGACTGTCACCGTCCTCAATGAACTGGTCAACCAAGGTAGGTTCAACCGTGGTGACGAGCCCGAGCAGTAGCCGGGTGAGAATCCTGTTGCGCAGCCCCGGCGACGCTTCGACGTGGCGGAAGCCCATCCCAGCCTCGATGATGGGTGCGTCGATGGGATGTGCCCATACTGTTGCGCCGGTCTCGCGTTTAAGGGCCGAGGCACTGCCGATGTGGTCAGGATGAGCGTGAGTCAGCAGGATGTGATGAACGTCGCTGGGTTGACGACCGAGCGCACGCACGCCGGCGAGAATCTTCGGGGCACTGTTCGGGAAGCCGGTGTCGAGCACCGCCAGCCCGTCAGTTGTCTCCAGCACGTAGACGTTCACCAGACCACGGATGACGTAGAGGTCTTGGGTGAGTTGCTTGATGGTCGTCATGGAACCTCCTTACGTCAATCTTTTCAAGATTCGCGTCTCCGCGCCGAAGCTGGCTCTGATCACGTGTCCAAACATGTCGCATCGCCTCCGGCCAACCATTGCTGCATGCGTGTCCCGAGTGCCTCGATCTCGGACCCGCGGGTGCCCGGGAGCGTTCGGCTAACCTGGAAGCCCATCTGAGTCTGCAGATAGGCGAGGTGCCGATATCCCTCGGGAAAGGAGTGCAGCAGGTAGGAGTCGAGTTCGAGCGTCGCGCAAGGCTCGACCGTCGTCATGCGGTCAAGCTCGTACACTGGCTGCCGCAACACAATTCCCCAGCGTCCGTCACGCTTCTCCAGCGCGTCCACGAAGCGGCCAAGGCAGGTCACGTCGACCGCCACGTCGTGGACTTGTCCGCGCTGGACGATCTGCATCTTCGTCTGCGCGATAGCGCGGGATCCGTTCACATCGATGCTCGTGCCGCTAAGACAATGAAGCCCGACCATGCCCGCGTCAAACGCTCTGCGGCAGCCAGCGATGAACTCCGACGCGTTCGCTTGGAACCAGGTGGCGATCATGCGACCATCGTCGTGCCAAACCGTCGCGAAGTGCTCCCAGTCACCTGCATCTCGCCAGACAACCCAGTTCTCCAGCAGTTCCCGGATTTCCAGGCGATCAATCATGTCGCCAGTAGTCGAAATGGACGTTGCCATTGGCACCAATCCCCTCTCTGCGAATAGATTCTTCTCCTGACGCAACATTGCGTCCTCTGACATCACATGTGGAGCAAATTCACGAACGGTCATCTTGACAAAATGCGAAAAGCTGCATACACTATCAGTAAGTATACACACTCTAAAGAATTTTTTCAAGCGTTTGACAGCAAACCTGTATACAGAATTCTAAAATTGAGAGCAGAGGAAGCATTCAGGCTTGTAGAGCGAGAAAAGAAGAGAATGCTCTCTACAGAACAAGGAAGCTGTCAACAAAGGTGTCGCGTTGTGTTTCACTGGTAGGTGGAAGCGATACGAGAGGAGTCTCTGCTATGATGCTGGTGAGTTATCGTCTGAACAATTCGGATGCAGCCTGGCGTGCTGGAATCCTGAACGATCAGGCAGTCGTCGATGCGAGTGCCTATATCTCAAGCGATGGGAGATCATCCTCCTCAGTGCGAGAACTATTGCCGTTCTTTGATGAGCTGTGCGCATGGGCCAGTCAGCAGTTCGACGCGGGGCATGAAGTCCTCCCGCTCAACACGCTTGAGCTTGGCCCTCCTGTTCCTGACCCGGACAAGATACTGTGTCTCGGGGTGAACTATCGCGAACATGCGGCAGAAGCTCAACAGGAGATACCGAAAGTTCCCCTGATCTTCGCCAAGTTTCGCAACGGTTTAATTGGTCCGACCAGTCCCATTCTCTTACCGCGCGTGAGTACGCACATCGACTACGAGGGGGAGTTGGCCGTCATCATCGGCAAGCGGTGCAAGGCCGTTCCTGAAGAGGAGGCACTTCACTATGTCGCGGGGTATTGCATTATCGATGATGTGACCGCTCGTGACATACAAGCTCAGACGAGCCAGTGGACAGCAGGCAAAGCACTTGATACCTTCGCTCCTATGGGGCCAGGAATTGTTCCAGCGTCCCAGATTCCTGATCCCCAAACACTCACCCTCGTCACACGAGTGAACGGACAAGAAGTCCAGCATGATACGACAGCGAACATGATTTTTTCCGTCGCGTCGGCGATTGCCTTTCTCAGTTCGCTGATGACCTTAGAACCTGGCGATATTCTTGCCACGGGCACGCCGTCTGGCGTTGGCTTCAAGCGCACGCCACCTCTCTTCCTCAAGGATGGCGACGTGGTCGAGGTCGAGATTGAGCGTATTGGACTTCTTCGTAACCCGGTGAAGCGAGGAGACAAGTGATGCAGAGGAGAAAAAGCTAAAAGCATGCATGACGCAAGTGATCTGCTCCCACGACAGACGGACGTGTTCGATGGAGGGCCTGACCGAGAAAACGGAGTTGTTCCTCTCTACACCCGCTTACGTACCATGATTCTTGACGGCGTGTTCCCGCCCGGCTCGATGCTTTCCCAGGTGAAGCTCGCCGAGTCGCTGGGTGTGAGCCGTATTCCGTTGCGAGAAGCCCTGCGTATGCTTCAGAAAGAAGGGCTGATTGAGGCGGAACACAATCAACGTGCGCGCGTCCCTTCCTTTGAACCGTCCGTTGTTGACTCTCTGTATGCCAGTCGCATTCTGTTGGAAGCATTGAGTCTTCGTTTGACGGTTCCGCGCATCGGCCAGTCAGACATACACGCTGTGGAGCAAACGCTTGTGGAACTTGATGAAGCGGCAGCGCACAGAGACCTGGATGCCTGGGAAGAGCCGCACCGTCGTTTCCACGGTCTTCTTGTGAGCCATGCCGAGGACTCGATGCGTCAGAGAATCGCGAGCTATGCGAACCAGTGCGAATATTACCGGCGCCTGTACTACCGTCTCGTGAGTAGGCACCACCCAACGCGGTCAGCAGAAGTCATCGCCGCCGAACATCACGCCATTGCGAGCGCATGGAAGCAAGGAAACGCTGATCTTGCCGCCTCTCTTTTAACCCGCCACTATGCTCGCACTGCCCTCACGGTGCTCGGACAGATGGCACCAGAATTTGATCCCGTCGCAGTGCGTATGGCCTTGCACATCGTCGGAGCCGATACATCTCTTCCCGAGGCACTCCCATCCAGGAGGCAAACGCGGAGAGGGCAGGAGGCTCAGGCGAACGGATAAAGCAGCCAACGTATGTAAAAACAGCGACGACTGTGTATTTTTAAGGATGAGGTGGGATGCATTGGAGCAATGTATCCCGTTTCAGCAACACCATGTCACAGATGACAAGGAGGACATCAATGTCACAAGGAATTGAGGGGAGCACTCTTGCGCTGCCCGTTTTGCATCATGTCAATCTCAAGACGATTCACTTACAGGAGATGATTGACTGGTACGCGACCGTTGTTGGTCTCACCACGGTCTTTCAGTTTCCAGGTGGTGCCTGGTTGAGCAATGATGCCGCAAACCATCGCCTGGCACTTCTCGCATCATCGAAGATGAGTGATGACCCAGACAAAATAGTGCATACGGGCATCCATCATCTCGCGTTTGAGTACGCAACGATTGACGATTTACTCAATGCCTACACGCGCTTAAAAGCACTGGGGATCATGCCACATATGTGCTTGGATCATGGCATGACGCTCTCGTTCTACTACGTCGATCCCGATGGGAACAGTGTAGAACTCCAGGTTGATAACTTTGGAGACTGGGCGAAATCACAAGAGTGGATGCGGACCTCGCCCAACTTCGCAGCGGACCCAATTGGCATGTTCGTGGACCCTGATAAAATTGTTGCAGCCCATAAGGCTGGTGCCTCATTCACAGACATCCATCGGCGAGCCTATGCGGGTGAATTTCCACCCTCTGGTCCGATAGACCCACGCGTCCCGCTTGATGATCCTCGTTCTCCTCTCTAGGAAACGGTTCTGTCATCAAGCCTCTCTCCATGAGAAGTGACCGTCATCCAATGCGGACGAGTAGCCTTCTTTGCATTGGACGACGGTGGAATGTTGTATGTGTAGCGACAAGATACGTTCCAACCACGGTACGCAAAGGTGCGCAGGAGATTACTCTCCCTGCAAGAGAGGAAAGAGGACCATGTCAATGTCCATTTCCACATCATATCTCGATTTGTACAGCGACGACGTGCTGGCTGAACCATACGAGCACTATCGACGCCTGCGTGAAGCTGGGCCAGCAGTATGGCTTGAGCGACACAACGCGTGGGCGGTTACGCGCTACGATGCTGTTCGTGCTGTCCTCAGAGACTGGAAGACATTCTCATCTGCTTCAGGTGTAGCACTCAACGACATCCTCAACACCGCGATGCAGGGAAATACGCTAGGCTCTGATCCACCTCTTCACGATCTTCTGCGCAACGTGGTTGCCTCTCGCATGACTTCGCAGGCCCTGCGTCCCACTCAGGAGATGATTGATCAGCGAGCAGAAATGCTTGTCGAACGGCTGGTAACGCAACAATCGTTCGATGCTGTCCAAGACCTGGCGCAAGTGCTTCCTCAATCCATTGTCCCCGACTTCATCGGGTTGCCTCAAGAGGGACGTGAACACATGCTAGAGTGGGGCGAGGCGACGTTTGACGCAATGGGTCCCCTGAATGAGCGATGCACGCACGCATTAACGAAGTTGCCGGAAATCTTTGGCTACGCAGCGCAGATAGCAGCATCAGGCAACCTGCAACCAGGAAGCTTTGGCGCAGGCGTCATTGAGGCCGAAAGAGACGGTCGGATCACGAAGGCACAATGTCCCCAACTGTTTACAGCCTACCTGGTCCCATCATTGGATACTACGATTAGTGCGGTTGGGAGTGCCATCTGGTTGTTTGGCCGCTACCCTGAACAGTGGGATCGAGTGCGCGAGAATCCCTCGCTCATCCCGAACGCCTTCGAGGAGGTTCTGCGCCTGGAGTCCCCAATCCAGAGCTTCACGCGGAAGGCAACGAGCGACTACAACGTGGAGGGTATCTCCATTCCAGCAGGAGCGCGTGTTGTCGTGCTTTTCGCTTCTGCCAATCGTGATGAGCGCAAATGGGAACATGCTGACACCTTCGATGTGACTCGCAACACTACAGGTCATCTTGGCTTTGGCTATGGTATTCACTTGTGTGCGGGTGCAAGCCTAGCACGGTTAGAGGGTCAAGCTATTCTGAATGCATTGGCACGACGCGTGGATCGGTTCGACCTCGGCACAAGCACGCGGAAGTTGAACAACGTCATTAGGGGTCTGAAAACGCTGACTGTTACCGTGCGTACGACGACTTAGCCCTCTTGACCGTCTTCGCGCCTATTCGCCTTCCACAGGACTTCCTTTCAGGCTACGAACGTGCAAAGAGAAGAAAGAGAAAGGGAAAACATGATAGCGGCAGAGAGCACAGGCAAAAGCCAGGAAATTCCTCACGAGACGGAAGTGCTCATCATCGGGGGAGGTCCTGTTGGACTCAGTGCAGCCGTCGAGCTAGGAAGACGAGGGGTGCAGTGCGTGGTTGTCGAGCCAAGGCTGGTCGTTTCACAACTTAAACCACGTGCCAAAACGACCAGTGTGCGAACAATGGAACATTTTCGTCGCTGGAGACTTGCCGAGCGCATTCGCGAGGTGGCCCCACTCAAGGTGGACTGGTCGCAGGATGTTGTCTTCTGCACCACGTTATTGGGTCACGAGGTGATGCGCTTTACGCATTGCTTTGGATTGACACCGCAGCGAACTGATCTCTTCGCGGAGTCGGGGCAGCAGATTGCCCAGCCATTTGTCGAGGAGGTATTACGGGAGGCGGTCACTGACCTGGAGTCGTGCCACCTATGCCTAGGCTGGTCGCTGCACACGCTTCACCAGCACGAAGATGGTGTAGAGACAACCATTATGAACGAGCTGGGGGAACAACAGCAGATCAGGGCATCCTACGTCCTAGGTTGTGATGGAACCCGCAGTAGTGTTCGTGCGGCAATCGGAGCCCGCTACGTGGGGACTTCAGACCTGCGTCCGAACTTTGGCTTTGTCTTTCGAGCACCTGGATTGGCACAGCGGCTGCCCCACGGTCCCGCAGTCCAATATTGGGTGCTCAACCCAGCCTTTCCTGGGGTAATGGGCAGCATGGATATGGAGGACCGGTGGTGGGCTGGCGTGAATGGAGTCTCTGCTGCGGTTGGTCAGGCGAACCCACATGCCCTGATTCATGGCCTTGTCGGGGCCAAAATCGATGCTGAGATTCTCGGAACGGATCCCTGGACGGCCCGCATGTTGCTAGCAGACCGCTACCGAAGCGGTCGAGTCTTCCTCGTAGGTGACGCTGCGCATCTCAATCCACCGTGGGGCGGACACGGCTTTAACACAGGCATTGGTGATGCGGTGAACATTGGCTGGAAGCTGACGGCAGTGCTTGAAGGATGGGGCAGTGAGGACCTCCTCGAAAGCTATGAAGCTGAGAGGCGACCAATCGCGGAGCGAACCATTCGGGAGGCGACAGCGAATATGAGCATGCTTGCCCCTGAACTCGGCAGTCGAGAATTGGATGTATCGGGATCCGTCAGCGAGCACGCGCGGCGAGCGGCTGCTCGGGTGATCCAAGCTTCCAAAGACCGCGAGTTCCACAGTCTAGGCATTGTCCTGGACTACCAGTACGATACCTCGCCGGTGATCGTTGACGACGGTACACCTCTTCTTCCCGAGGGCCAGGACTATAAGCCGACAGCCCGACCAGGAGCTCGTCTACCGCACCTGTGGTTACCAGATGGAGCATCTCTCTATGATCGATTGGGGAACGGGTTGTCGCTGCTTCGGCTCCGCTATGACGCTGACGTGACCCCATTCATCGAGTCCGCTACAGCCCATGGGGTGCCGCTGAGCGTCGTCGAGCTACGTGGTCAGTCACTCGAAGAGTTCTATGGTGCCTCGCTTCTCCTCGTGCGACCCGACCAGCATGTAGCTTGGCGCGGCACCTCTGTGGATCGAGCAACGGCAGAAACACTTCTCGAGAGGATCCGTGGGGTCTCAGTATTCACAGGGAACGACTCTGCGCCTTCTATTTAAGACGTGGATACGTGGTAAAAATCTGTCCCGTTGAGGGAAGAAGGAGAGCAAACCTATGCCTATACACCTATGCTATACCGACGATGGTTTCGCCTTTCGTGATTTGAACAAAAACGGAGTTCTGGACGCTTACGAAGATTTACGCTTGCCGATGGCCTATCAGTGTGATAGTGACGAAAAAGTACGATGTACCAGATAACTACGTATCAGCTTTACAGCAACTAGCTTCCTGAGTTAGTTGCTGGGTGTTAAACTCTTCTCAGCTTCATAAAAGCTGAGAACGGAAGAGGAACGTATTTCCTTCTAAAGAAGCGTATTCTTCGTGAGAATGAGCATGTTTGATATGTATTTGAGGTAGTTAAAGCTATCTCAGCCGCAGTTATCTGGTACATTGTACCTTTTCGTCAGGATGGCACCGATAGGCTTTCCTGACAATCTATCAGAAAAACTGAATGGTTTGTTCAGATACTTTGTATTGCTCAATATATCATATCCTGATAAGCTTGTGAAACAAAAGAAAGCAACAACAAAGGCTGACACGAAAGGTGCCTTTGGCTCGGCCCTGGAAGCAGGAATATCAGGAAGAAAGGCAGTGACTAACAATGGATTTACAAAACAAAGTAGCTCTCGTTACCGGTGGCGGAACAGGAATCGGGAGGGCGACCTGCATCGCGCTGGCACAACGAGGTGTCACCATCGCGGTAAACTATTCGCGCTCTCAAGCCGACGCGAACGAAACGGTCCACCTGATCAACGATGAAGGCGGGCGCGCAATAGCCATACAAGCCGATGTTTCTCTGGACAAGGAAGTACGGGCAATGGTCGATACTATTGTGAGACAATTCGGGACCGTCGATTTGCTCGTCAATAATGCCGGTATCACCCGCCACATTCCTCTTGACAATCTGGAAGCGGCAACAGATGAAGTATGGGATGAGCTTTATGCGGTGAATGTCAAAGGCATGTTTTACTGTGCGAGAGCCGTTGCTCCTTTGATGAAGCAAAAAAAGCAAGGGGCCATCGTCAATGTCGGCAGCATAGCAGGGATATCAGGGGCTGGCTCCTCACTGCCATACGCAGTTTCCAAAGCAGCGGTCCATGGTCTGACGAAATCGTTGGCACATGCTTTAGCACCGGAAATCAGAGTATGCAGTGTGGCTCCCGGAGCTGTCGCAACAAGATGGTGGGCAGGACAGGAAGAACGAATGAAACAGTTAAGTCCTCAGCTGTTGCTGCAACGCACTGCAACCCCCCATGATATTGCTACAATCATCTGCTCGGTTTTGGAACAAGAATCGATGACTGGTCAAATCATTACTGTAGACAGCGGACAAACGTTATAGCGAAAGAGCTTCCCTGTAATATTTGGGGGAGAACTCATGCTAAGCCTTAGCGTGAGTTCTCCGGTTCTAACGCAAAGTTCATGGTAAACCCATCAGTTCATGGAGAAGAGATCAAACAGCGTTTCATGCAATGACCCATCACGATGTCGTTCTTTTCTTATTATGCTGCACAGAACACTCGCGTTCGTAGGAGATCGAACTTAGCTCGACCATACATGCTTCGTTTGATCAATTTCAGCCGATTGACAGCATCTTCAACAGGTCCTTGATTCCACTTCAGGCTCAATCCAGCTCGTACAGCAGCTTCGTCTCGCGTCATCCTCTTGGAAAAACTCTGTAATTCTGCAAGAGAACTCCTTTGAACCTGAGGTAGGCCCAAGATACATATAAAAACCTATCACAAAGCAATTTTTCTATTTTTTTAAGGAAAATGAGAGAAAAGAAGTTCATTGCCTATAGTTTTCATCATTTGTCTTGCATGTGTGTAAATCCTAACTGTAAACTGGTCGAATCTGTCTCTTTATCCTGGTGATTCTCTATGCTCATGAAGTGGCTTCGTAAGTCAACGTGACAGGAAATGATTTCACCATGATAATTATGCCAGAACGTCCAGTTTACAGTTGGGATTTACAGCGTGTAGAGGTGGCCCACGCACCTCTACACGCTGCACAACGAGAAGCAACAAATAGGAGACCACACAACAGAGGGAAATAGCCATTTCTCATTGTGGAAGGTACTCCTTGAAGAACGACTTCTGCTCACAGACGAGACCGTAAAGACATCGATAAGCAAAAAAGAACAGAGAGAAATGTTTCTCGCTCAGGATTCTCTCTTACAGGATGCAGATACATTCCCTCACATATCATCTGCCACCACACCGTTTCACCTTCGAGACAGTACGCAGGAGATAGAGCATCTTTCATCTGATCATGCTTTCCTCTTTTGAAGAATGCAGAAGCGGATGTTCAAAACAAAAAGTGAAAGAAGAGTGTTTACGAGGCAAGTGCAATGCCTCACGTTTCATTCGTTCCCTCTTGATCCTCTGCATGCGCCTTCCGCATTTCGTTCTTCTTTTTCTCATTGCTCATCCTCAAAAAGTGCTTGACGACGGCACTCTCCTGGTACCCTAAGAGGTCTCGTAGTGTGAAGACGTCTCCTCCCGCTTGCAGATACCGTACCGCAAAGCTGTCCCGCACCAACGTTGGTCCTATCTCCTCTCGCGTCAACCCTGCCCGTTCCCTCAGACGACCAAACACCGAAACGACTCCATTTTCGGTCAGCCCTTGCCCCGTCTCTGACAAGAAGAGTGGCTTCTCGCTGATTCCTCCTTGCTCCACACATACTCTTCTCCCACTCACGCGATGCTGTTCCATATACACCCACACCGCTTCCAAAGCCCTGTGTCCCAGTAGGAGTCGCCTTCCCTTGAAGCCATCCCGCCTTGCCTTGCTTCAAGTCTACATCCCCCAGGCGTAACGCACACGCCTCTGACAACCGCATTCCTGTGTCATAAAGCACCCATAACAATGCACGATTGCGTGCTGGTGCCCACTCCGGTATCGCACCGCTCTCCCCTGGCGACTGACACGCCTGAAGCAACCGCTCCCATTCCTCCGCTTCCAGAGGATGCATCACCGGCGGGTCCACTCTCACAAGAGGAATTTCAGCAAACGGCGTTCGCACAAGAGAGCCAGTGTTTACCAGCCACTGACACCACGCACGAGCAGAGCGGGCATAGGAGTGTCTCGTTCCTTCTAAGCGCAAGGAGCCTGGTGCAGTCGCCATTCGCAACGACTCCAACCATCCATACACATGCCGCTCTCTCATCTCGGCAAGCAGAACGACGTGGCACTCAGTTCGCAGATACTGCCCAAACAGACCCAATGCCGTCTCGTGCCACTCCATCGTCTTTGGTCGTCGGTTGGCTCGCTGTTGAGTCGCCAAATAGTCTCCCATCGCCTCTTCTATCGTGATACTCATCGGGTTCTTACAAAACCTAGTTGGCTCTGAGGAATGCTCTGACACCAACGCTACATCTGGAAGTTGCTCTTCATGAACTGTCGAGGGTTTGTGTGGAGCACGTTCAGGTACAGGCTCTTGAACAGAGGCTCGCACGTCGTGTGCATTCGAGAAAGAGATATCCTCAGCAGTCACCACAGCCAAGTAGCATGAGAGAGCACTCACTCCCTGCTCGTTCGCCTCGTCGTGCTGTTCGGACTTTTCTGCTCCCGTAGCAATCGCTCTCTCGGTGCAAGAGTCAGCAGACGGTGTCTCTTCTCCCTCATGTGAGACGAGAGAGGGGAACACCTCTGCATCGTGCATCTTCTTTTGCGGCTGCATGTCCGCTTCGGCAAGTCGCGCTCGTATCTTGCATACCCCGCGTTGTAACGTTCGCAGTTGTGAGGGTTGATAGCGGTCAGGCGAGAGCCGTCGCAGTTCCTCAAACATCACTCGACAACTCCGCGTAGGATCAGCACACACCCACCCGGCAATCAGGTCCCACTGCTCTTGAAAGGGATCATTGCACGTCCGATGCCACTCCAACAACGAGGTCGTTGCTGACCGCTCCTCTTCTTCCCTTCCTGTCTCAAGCTCTCGTCGTGACACGGCATCAGCAGAACTCGGCAACCGCGACCTCCCGACGACACGAAACCGTTCGCTCCCACACACTCGTCTTCTCTTCTCGCTCTGGAGAACAACACCTGTCACACAGCAAAAGAGCGCATGTTGTGCCTGTTGCGCTTGCTCCAACAGACGAACTGGGTCGAGGTCCTCGAATTGCTTCACGAGGGTACGCTCGTGCTCGACTGGCAGTACCTGTGCTTGCAGGAGACGCGTGAGCGGCGTCTTTGCCGTATCGTAGATGCGACGCACTCGTCTTCCCTCCTTGAGTTTCGCACACAACTTCATCGAGGGTTGAAACGAGTTGACATACGGGCTGAGCACTCGATACAGATCGTCCAAGTGCTGATATGCCTGTGCTCCAACAAAGCGATCATAGCCCAC
>CAXUIS010000008.1:0-29091 GCA_964250915.1 uncultured Ktedonobacteraceae bacterium
ATCCACATCTCTCTATGTATCATTGCCGACAACACGCACCTGATACAGAATGCTATTAACACATAGCAAATCACGTCTGTACATGAAACACGCTTACATATTTTTTCTTTTTAACGCTCCTCTATTATATAAAACATTTGTTCTAAAAGCAAGTGTTTTAGCCCTATTTTCTCTGTGTGATATGATTACGGCGCAGAGCAAAAGAGAAGTCAAACGACAGCACGACTTAGTGCAATATCGCTTTCTTATGCTGACGAATGGAGCAATTCATTATGGGCGAAATCTGGGCTGTACTAGAACATGAGCAAAATAAATTGCACGAGCAAAGTGGTGAGTTATTGAGCGAAGCTGTAGCTATTGCTCGTCGGCAACAAGAACACACGACGGTGCATGCAGTATTACTCACCGCTTCCCATGCTGAGTTACCTGAACTAACTTTGCTTTCATCAACTGGTACAGATACACTTGAGGTTGTAGAACATACACAACTGGAACACTACACGACAGAGGGTTACGTCAATGCATTAGCATGGCTTCTATCCCAACGATCACCACTCCTGGTGCTTACTCATGCGACGCCAAACGGACGCGATTGTATGCCTCGGCTTGCGGCACAATTGCACTTACCCTTTATTTCTGGTTGCCTCAGTCTTGATATGCACGATGACGCCCTCTTCGCGCTCCGTTCAATATATGAGGGGAGAGTCTATGTTCAGACACAGACAGCACAGCATGGACGTACTGCCTTTGCAACCCTCATTCCTGGTATTCGAGGTACACAGACAATAAAGTCAAAGAATGACTCCTCTACGTTGGAAGTCAAGCACTACACACCAGAGCTTACACAACCAGACGAGCGCGTACGACGTATCGCGCTACAAGCTCCATCAGCAGAAGAGGTTGAGTTGGATGCGGCAGAACGCATCGTAGCCGGTGGACGTGGAATTGGACAGAGCGGCTTTGCCAGTATCGCAACCTTCGCGCACTCACTAGGGGCAGCCGTTGGTGCGACTCGTGTTGCAACCGATTTGGGCTGGATTGAACATGCTCGGCAGATTGGCGCAACAGGAAAAATTGTGCGTCCTAAACTCTATATTGCGTGTGGCATTTCTGGTGCAGCTCAACATACCAGTGGCATGAGCGAGTCTCAAACCGTAGTTGCGATCAATCCTGACCGTAGCGCACCTATCTTTGCACTCGCCGATCTTGGACTATTGGGTGATGCCAATCAAATACTACCACTCGTGGCAACTCTTTTGGAAGAAACGAAGGAACTTTGAAATACTATTCAACGTGTGGGGAAAAGACGCAGTAACTCAACTTAACGTTGTGAAGCAACAAACTCCATCGCCTCTTTCGCCAGAGACAGCGATTCTTCTCCAGATGTTGGTTCTATAGTTATCCACTCCTTCATAAGTCGTCCGTCATGACGAGGATCAAAGCGTTCCCCTATACCAGAGGTAACAAGCGCATCTACGCGCGACTTCGGAAGTTTGATGACAAGTTTGCCCCTGACGAGCATGGCAAAAATTTTATTATGTATTTTTAGTTCTGATGAGCCGAATCTTTTGCCCTTAGACGGAGGAGTTACATCTGGATTACGAAGGAGTTCCTCAACAATTGTTGCAAAGCACTCTTCTGGAGTGATAAGTGGATGACCCATGAAAATGATGTTTCCTTTCTTTATTGTGTTATACAGTTTTTTATGAACCTCTCTTGTACAACTCCTCTTTTGAGCGTGGATTACATTGTACAGAGTACTGCTTAGATGAAAAAATATCAAGAGTTTCTAGCTGAAATTTTCAAGATTATGAGTGTTGAGTACATTCGAGTGTCCACGATAGCATTGCAATTGGAAGATGATGTGCCATACAATGGAGGCAATAGAGAACACCCTTAACGATTTCGTAGTCATTGTAAGGAGTAAAGCATGAAAGCTGTACAATTTTCGCGCACTGGCGACCCCTATGTGTTACAAGTACAAGAGGTGCAAGACCCTACGCCTGCTGCAACAGATGTGTTGATAGAGGTCAAAGCAACGACAGTGAACCGCCTTGACTTATTTCAGCGCGCTGGTAGCAGGCCAGTTCCTGGCTTGCCATTTACACCAGGGTTAGAGGCGGCAGGCGTAGTGGTTTCCGATGCTAACGGTTTTTCCGCAGGTGAACGTGTTCTTACAGCCAATGCGCTATCGGCAAAAGGCGGAGGTGGTTACGCAAGCAAAATCGCTGCACCTGCAACTGATCTTTCGCGTATTCCTGACGGTGTAAACTTCGAGCAAGCAGTTGCTATTGGTCTCGCTGGCTCAACTGCGTGGTCAAGTTTATTTGATCAAGGGCATCTGCAAAAAGGCGAAAAAGTCCTTATTTGGGCTGGTTCAAGTGGTGTTGGCTCATTGGCTATTCAGCTCGCCAAGCATATAGGAGCATGGGTTGCAACCACCGCGAGTAGCGATACACGAGCTGAAACACTCCGCGAACTAGGTGCCGATCTCGTCATAGACCATAAGAAACAAGATGTAGGCAAGGTCTTACAAGAACAGGGAGGCGTCAATCTTGTCATTGAACTGGTTGGTTCGACGCTACAAACGAGTTTAGATGCTTGTGCTGCTGATGCTCGTGTTATCTTGATCGGGAACTTAGGTGGACCGCAAGCAGAGGTAAATACACAAACATGGCGTCTTAAACGTGTTTCGGTTATTGGCGGAGGCACGGCACATACCACTACTGAAAATGAGCAGAAGATGCTACAACTTGTCGCTGAGAAAGCTCTTACTCCGCTTATCGCTAAAACGCTACCCGTTGAGCAAGCGGCACAAGCGCATCAAATGCTGACATCAGGTGAGCCACAAGGCAAAATTGTCCTGACCCATTCATAATGTAGGGACCGATTTATCACATCCTCTTGACGGTAAATTAGGCCAAGAGGGTGTGCTAAAGCAGACCCGTACAGGGCTTGCGTTTCACTCTCGCACTCATTGGTAGTTCCTGTACGGGTCTGCTTTAGCACACCCAGCACCCCATTTTATTGCCATGTTAATTTACATCATCGGTCCCTGTAAAAATAAGAAAAGAGAGAGAACTATGCAACGTTCAAGTACAGTCGGTACAGAACAAATTCTGTTCACAAGAGGTGTTCCCGCTGTTGAAGCACTGCCTACAAAGCTGCTCAGTGAGTGTTTTCAGGCTGTGCTGGAAGCTCCTGATGGGTGGTCGGTCCTTCAATATGGACATAATGGAGGATATTTACCATTACGACGTTTATTGGGTGAGCAATACAACGTCTCACCTGACTCCATCATTGTCGGTAATGGCTCACTCCACTTACAGGATATGCTTTCCGCGCTCACCATTAAGCAAGGCGATGTCGTCTTTGTCGAGCAACCGAGCTATGATCGTGCAATTAAGACCTTTCGTCGTCGTGGTGCGAAGGTGATCGGCATTCCCTTAGAGCATGATGGTATCAACATCGAAGTGCTAGAACAGGCCATTGCTAAACAAGTACCAGCTTTTTTGTACGTGATTCCCGACTTTCAAAATCCAGCAGGTGTCACAACATCAGCACATAAGCGGCAAGCACTGGTAGACTTGGCACAGCGTCATGGTTTCTGGCTCGTAGAGGATGTGCCTTATCGCACGCTTCGCTACAAAGGTGAGCCAGCTCCATTGCTACGTGATTTGAATGCAGAGCATGTTCTAACCATCAGTTCATACAGCAAGCTCATTAGTCCAGCGTTGCGCGTTGGCTATCTGGTAGGTCCAACCGATTTTGTTAAAAAGCTGACAAGACTTGCGGAAGACACCATTCTCGCACCCGTGCTACCAGCGCAAGCAGCAGTTGTCGAGTTTCATAATCGCGGCTACTTTGTCTCGAACTTGGAAAGTCTCAAGGCACTGTATGCACCACGTTTGAATAGCATTGTTGCAGCATTAAAAAAGTATCTGCCAAATGTGCCTTTTGCAGAGCCAGAAGGTGGCTTTTTCGTCAGCCTCTATATGCCAGAGCAGACCGATAGCAACACACTTCTTGAGCGTGCGAAGGCAGCAGGTCTAGCTCTAACCAATGGGCAAGACTTTTTTGCTGACACGCTTGAAGGCGACAAGGATACGATGGGCAAACGCTTTGTACGTCTTCCCTTCTGTGCCCTCACCCCTGAGCAAATTGAAGAAGGTGTGAGAAGATTGGCGACAATGCTATAAGAAAAGGGTTTCGTAGGGACCAGATTTAGCGCGTCCATAGGCAATGATGAAATTTAAGAAAATAATTGGGGAAACAGGGAGACACTTGCGGTCTCCCTGTTGGGCGTTTGGATAGTCCCATTTTAATATTTAAGGTTCATCATTGCCTATGGACGCGCTAAATCTGGTCCCTACGAAATGTTAGATTAAGGGAAGATTATAGTTGGTCGAAAATGATGTCAGGGTGGGTATACTGGCTAGCCCAATCTCGAAACGTCCAGTGTTCAGGCCACCAACGCCAACCTTGATGTTGAAAGAACTCCCAGAGGATTGCACGATCAAGCAACATATAAACGGGAAAGCGTTGAGCGAAACCTGGACGCAACGGTTTGTGTTTCCGATACGCAGCGAAAAACTCTCCCGCTAACCGTGAGTCCTCGTTGAGATACTCGCCAATCTGACGTGATAGGTCTACCTCACCATCACCAAAGTGACCCTCCATCAAGTCAAACACGCCACTAACCTGCCACCGCCTATCTTGTTGCATGACGACAAGATTTCCCTCTTTATAGTCCTCCATCAGCAAACAAGGCTCAAATGCCTCTCTCAGTGCGTCTTCGGCTTCGGCAATGAGTTGCTCTACCCAAGCAATATCCTTTGAAGTAGTTGCTGTTGCATTCCATTCTTGTGCATCAGTCAAGCGATGACGAATACGTTCCTTTACCGACTCGCTATAGATAATCAGCGTTGTTTCCTTCTCTATCAACCGAACATCAGGCACAACAGGAAAAGATCGTGCTAGTTCAAATGGCTCAATACTATCGGTAGCTGCATTGTAACGACCAGCAATAGGCCATGTTACGTTCTGCATCTCCACTAAATTCTCGCCAAGCGCATAAGCAATTTCTCGTCTATCCGATGGTTCTAACTGCTTTACAATCTGGGGGTCAGCTAATTGAAGGCCAGACATTCGAGGCATGAGAACAAAGCTCCAGCCAAAGATATCTGTAGTAGCATCAATAAGATAGGGCCAGGGAACGGGAACAGAAGTACGTTCGTGAAGTTGGTGCACAAAAAATTGCTCAGTAGGAAACTGCCACTCAAAATGAGGTTGACCACGGAAGACATATTCTCCTGCAGTACTGGACACAAAAACGTTTTGCCCAAAGTTTCCAAAGGGAATAGGTTCTGCAGAAATGAAATGACCTAATTGAAAGCGGTCGAGTGCTGCCTGAAATTGGGCATCAGAAAGTATTCCAAGACGTTGCGAGTACATTTTTTCAGCCATGATGAGTATACTCCTTAACAGTTTTGCTTTTATATCCCTTCATTGGTTACAATACAAGATAACACGTTGGACACAGCAGTCCAAATAAGCAAAGGACGAAGGCTAGAGTACATGCAACAGTTTGATGCAATCGTGGTTGGGGCTGGCCCTGCCGGAAGTAGTGCGGCGTTAGCAATGGCACGCGCAGGGTTACAGGTGGCACTGATCGAGCGTGGCGATTATCCAGGCGCAAAGAATGTCTCAGGTGCAGCCCTCTATGCACCAAATATCCTCACGGACCTACTGCCCAATTATTGGGAAGAGGCTCCCGTAGAACGCTATTTGACACGCCGCGTCGTCACATTTCTAGGCCATGAAGCGGCTATGTCGCTCGACTTCCGTACGAAGACATTCAGCGAGCCGCCGTATAACGGCTTCACTATTTTACGTCCTAAGTTTGATCGCTGGCTTGCCTCAAAAGCGGAGGCGGCTGGCGCGTTACTCATTACAGCGACGGTTGTTGATGATCTTTTGTATAAAGGTGAGCAGGTTGTAGGTGTGCGTTGCCGACGTGAGGATGGCGATCTGTACGCACCTATCGTGATCGCTGCGGATGGGGCCAATTCGTTTCTTGCCAAGAAAGCAGGACTGCAAAAGGAATTTCACGCCAACGAGATGACGCTCGGCGTCAAAGAGGTGCTTCGTCTTGATGCTCATACGATTGAGGAACGCTTCAATCTGAACGGCGATGAGGGCATGACTAATGAGTATGTAGGTGATGCATCAGGGAATGTGAAGGGCGGAGGCTTTCTCTATACAAACCGCGATACATTATCGATTGGCGTTGTTGCACAGATCGCCTCACTCGCGGAAAAGAAACAACGCGCCTATGCGTTGCTCGACCAATTCAAACAACATCCCGCCGTTGCGCCACTTGTACGCGATGCCATCACGCTCGAATATTCGGCGCACATGATTCCCGAAGGTGGTTGGGCAATGTTACCGAAGTTATCGCGTGCGGGCTTGTTGGTGATAGGCGATGCGGCTGGCTTTGTGTTCGCGGCAGGACTGTTTTTAGAAGGCATGAATTTTGCGATTGCTTCCGGCTTAGCTGCTGCCGCAACCGCGCAACAAGCTCATGCCGATGCTGATTTCTCAGAGACAAGTATGGCGGGGTATCGCAAACGCCTTGAAGCGAATTTTGTGCTAAAAGATATGAAAAGTTTTCGTCATACCCCTGACTTTGTTAATAATGAACGTTTACAAAATATCTACCCTGATCTCATCTGTAAAACAGCCGAAAATGTTTTTCGCTCAAACGGGCAACCACGACGGAAAGTTGGGCGTGTTGTCTATGATACTATGAAAGGAAAAGTTCCCTTGTTGACCCTGTTACGCGATGGTTGGGAAGCTGGACGTGCTTTACTATTCTAGTATTTGGGAGTTACAACTATGCAATCCGTTGACGAACGTTTAGAACTTGTGCGCTTCAAAGTTGATAAGACAGCACATATTCGTCTCAACCGTGAGACGTGCGTTGGATGCGAAACAAACGCATGCGTTTATGTGTGTCCTGCTGGCCTCTTTGAACTTCTTGGTGGCGAAATGCACTTCTCGTATGAGCACTGCCTTGAATGCGGAACATGCTATGTCGCATGTGATCGCAAAGCTATTGAGTGGGAATATCCTCGTGGCGGTTGGGGCGTAACTTTTCGCGCTTCATAATCATCTATCCTACCAATTTCGTAGAAGGTGCAATGATGCATATATACGTGTGTGTGAAGCAAACACCAGATGGAGCTTCGGTTTACATTGATCCTATTACAGGTCAGGTGGACATTGAACGTTTTATCCAGATATTGAATCCTGCTGATGCATGCGCGATAGAGGCAGCTGTACGGCTCAAAGAGCAGATTGAAGGCACAGTTACGCTCCTTACTCTCGGCTCACGCGATGCGGAGGGAGCATTGCGTGCAGGGCTTGCTCTTGGTGCTGACAGGGCAGTTCGTCTTTGGCACGATGATGCGGCAGAATGGGGACCCTTTGTTGTAGCAACTGCGTTGGCAGGGTTTATCGAGCGTGCGGAGGTTGCACCTGATCTCGTTATATGTGGCGATACGTCCAGCGATTGGTCTTCTGGCATCGTTGGTCCCGCACTTGCACAGCGTCTTGCTCTACCGCAAGTAACGGGTGTAGCTCTGCTTCAATTGGTACAAGAGCAGGCATCGACACGCTTGCATGTCACGCGGAAACTTGAGTATGGCTATCGAGAGATATTAGAAGCTGAAACACCATTGTTACTCACCGTCACAGCCGACCTCAACGAACCGCGTTATCCTTCACTTCCAGCACATCTTGCTGCGCTGAAAGCATCTATTTCTGTTGTGAATCCTCGCGAGTTCATAAGCGTGAGTGATGAAGATAACGACGAGATGACACTTCTCGAAATGCATACACCACGTCCACGTCCACGCTATGTCACGGCTCCAAACAGTAAAGAGAGCGCATACCGACGTATCGGAGATATTGTTTCAGGTGGTGCCGCGAGTCGTAAAGCACGTCTGATTGAAGGTACACCAGAAGAGCTAGCAGCAAGCTTAGTAGACTTTCTGAAAGCACGAGGCTTTGTATAAACACTTTTCTCACGCGAAAAGAAATCTATTTCCTTCTTTTTTGCTGTAACTTTTCTCTGACTTAAACAGTGTACATTCTTAGGTGCGTAAGTGCCTATCAACAAGAAGTACAGCTAAAGTTATAAGAAAGAGAGAAACCATGTTCTTTCACGTTCAAAAGCTTATCAATGAAATCATTCCTGATGAGCCAGATCCAGCGGCGGCGAACGCGCTCCAAGAAGGCTTGGGTGGGCAGTTCGGTGAGATGAGAACGATGATGCAGTACCTCTTCCAGAGCTTCAATTTCCGAGGAAAGGCCAAACCATTTCTCGATCTCATACAAGGCGTTGGCATTGAGGAAATCAGCCACGTCGAACTGATTGCAACAACCATTAATCATCTCCTCGATGGCTCGCCACGCTATCAAGGCAAAGACATGGGTGACGGCAAAGCCTCTACACCACTTAACATAGCATTGGATCACGGCAACATTCATCATTTCCTCGTTGGCGCACAAGGTGCAATGCCTGTTGATGCAGCGGGTAATCCCTGGTCAGGTTCGTATGTATACAATAGTGGTAACTTAACACTCGACTTGATGTACAACCTGATACTAGAGGCAACAGGTCGATTGCAGAAGTGCCGCATCTATGAAATGACCGATAACAAAACAGCTCGTTCCACCGTTGCGTACTTGATCGCACGTGACGAAGCCCATGAAAAAGCGTTTGCCAAAGCGTTGGAAACGTTAGGTGTAAAGTGGGGGAACGTGTTGCCTATTCCTAAATTTGATGCCTCGAAGTTTCCAGAAGTCAAAAAACTGATGGATATGGGCATTAATAATCAGCAGCATCACTGGCGTCTGGATGGCTCAGAGATGTCGCAGATATTCAAGGGTTCTTCCCCTGGTAACGACGGTGAATTGGTGACAACCGACAAGCCACCCGTAGGTGTGCCAATTATGCCAAGTCCAGAGCGTCCTGAAGAGTATGCACCAGGACTCACCCCAGAAATCATGGAACTTGCAGAAAAAATGCTCAAAATGTAGTAAGGATACAGACTATAACAAGAAATGGAACACTTGAAAAAGTGTTCCATTTCTTGTTATAGTCTGTATCCTTACCTAAGGAGTTACACCTAGATCACTGCGGATAAACAAGCCCATATCATACGCACCATCAGGACTACCAATTGGGGTTCGATTCCACTCCCATCGCCAGATGTTGTTCACAGCACGTCCAAGATTGAACTTTGCGTTGGCTGGTGGATTATCTCCATAGCTGAGCCAGAGTGCAGGACCCACGCCACCCCACGTTGGCTCACCATCACAGGAAACAGTTTTGCTTGGCACACATACAGGTGGCTTGTAACCCTCATCCCACCATGTACGCATGTGATATTCCTGAAAGGCATAGTGAGGTCCTTTACTTGCCGATGTGCTATATTGTGCACTGGTAGCGGGAATGTCTTCTTGCCCCGTAATGATTACAGGAATGTTCTTAGCACTAGCAGGACAGCCAGTTGGAAAGTTGAAACAGACATTGATGTAATCACGCAGATACCACGCGAAAGGCCATGTTGCTGTATTAGTTAAACCGATAGACAGTTCGTGTTTTCCACCATAGAGTTTCTGATCAAGCGCATCAACTTTTGCCATCACCTTATTTACGTCAGTTGTCGTCTGCACATATACCATCATCTCATGTGGCCCATCGGCAGCATGTACATACGAAACCTCATACATATTGTGTATAGTTGGCAGTAGCAATAAAAATGCAAAGAAGACACTTACTGCCGCCGTAATTCCTGTACGTATACCCACTTTCTTAGGACGAGGAGTTGTCAAAAACGACTCAATATCCTCAAGTCCACTTACGGTTACTTGAGTCTTAGGTTGAGCATTTCGTTCCATAAACTTCTGCTTTGCCCAATTGTAAAGCGTTACCACCGCAGGTTCGAGACCAATAGCTGCAAGCAACATCATTGGCATTGTCATGTGAATCATCAGCCATGGCATCTTTTCTGCGGCCCAGGAGTAAATCACAACGTTACCAACACACCAGTAGACGAGGAAGAGGCGGAAACGGGTTGGCTGGACGAGACAGCGAATAACGCCGACGATACCAAAGATGACGCCAATCTGCTCATACAACGGAATGAGCATAAGGTAGTAGTACCACGGCTGACCACCGCGTGCTACCTGTTGCTGCTGCAACCAATAGTAGAGTCCTTGCCAGATACCGTCACCAATACCACCACGAATGTTTGTAAAGAGGACGGTGAATAGCACCAAAAATATAGTCCAGCCACAGAGTAGCGCAAAGAACCAGTGCGTCCACGGCATCATAAGCAGGGTATCAAGCAAAGTTTGCTTTTTTGGGTCAATACGTCTCGCAAGTGCGTTGCGTGTACCAGGAAGAGGCATTTTCCCAAACATTTCACGTGTCAGGATAATCAGCACAAAGATACCAAGTACAATACCAATCCATGGTACAAGTGCGACTGTTTTGTCTTTCAGACCCTGCACATAAGCGTCTGCAAGGGGTGTATACTTTGGATTGGTGATGTAAATAGATAAGTTCTTCATCCAACCGAAAAGAACTTTCGCAATAGGTGCCAGAATGAGAAAATATGCGAACAGAGTTACGGGTGCCCATGTTGTAGGAAGATATCTTGCATATGCAGTATTAGGCGAAACTTTTGCACGAAACGTCCACTTCAATCCTAACTCCCATGCCAGCAATGCCCCAAAGAAACTCCCAAAAACTGCAATCGTTAAGAATGTTGCCTCTTTTGTCGCATAGGAAAGCGCAAAGCCAGCAGCAGCAACCAGAATCCAGCGTAACTTACGGTCGCGCAGGTAGCGCGCTGTTCCAACGACGAGGAGCAGCGTAAAACACGCCATGTAGATATCCTCACGTGCAAAGCGTGAGAAATACACCATGCTTGGTGAGACCGCCAGCAAGAAACATGCAAGCCATGCACCAATCTTGCCGAGATAATCGCGTAAGAAGTACGGCAAACCGACAATAACGGTGCCTAGAGTTGCCGCCGCGATACGTACTGTAGTTGTATTCACACCATTGTCCGGTGCTCCCAAAATTTGGCTAATCTTGTACACTAGAGCAATAGCATGAAATTGAAAAGGTCCATGTAAGAGGGGGTTGTATTGATAGCAAGTTACCGTCGGACTAAAGCAGCTTGACCAGTTCTCTATATTGTGCATAAGCTGTAGGGAGTAATACGCATGCAAGCTTTCATCATGATGCAGCGGCTTATCGCCAAGCCCCCAAAAACGGAGTACTGCACCGAGCAGGATGACAGCCCAGAAGGGCACCCAAAGGAATAGTTGCTCACGAGATGGGGGTACGAAGCGTCTCCGTCGTGGTTGCTCTACCTGCTCTTCCTCGTATTCTCCATACTCCGCAACATCTGTATCTGTGCGTGCACTTTCATCAGTCACACTCTGTTCAGCAATAATATCTCTTTCAGATACTTTATTGTTGATGCTCTGTTCAGCAACTGGAAGTGACGCTACTACCTGTTCGCTTTCAGCATTTTTATCGTCTTCCGATGAATTTTCTTTGCGTTCTATTTCATAGCTTTTCAAAAAGTCTCTCCCCCTTGCTTAGGGTATCCTGCTGCTTGCGGATACGCTCTTACGACCTGACATGCTCGCTACCTCATCTCATTTTATAGATAGTGACACCACCTGCATTATAAACCACTTGCATATACGTACTAAAACGATGCAAGTTTGCCGAGTGGTACTTCATATATTCTAAAGGTCCTACATAGAGATACTGGGCATGGTAGTGGTTCATGACAGATAAAACTGTGGCGGAATTTGTATTAGTGTAAATCGTATCTACATCCGCTCCTCTACGTTGAAACTCAGCATAGTTCGCTGGTATGTTAATCCAGTTAGCACGCCACTGGTACTCGTGTCCAACCCACCCCATTAGCGTAGGTAGTCCAGTAAAGACCGAAATGCGTCCCCAGTTACTGTAGTCAGTGCCTATAGATTCTATGATAACAGGATCGCCCTGTACATTCGCATTTATCCAACGAATAGCTTGATAGTCCCCTGGACTAGCGGAATCAGTTTGTAAATAGCTCAGGCCATCAAGACTATTTGAACGTTGCAAGTATGGCTGTCCTGTCTGTGAGTTGCTACGAGCGAGCCGTTCGGAAGGTGCACTAAGTGGATAGACAGTGCCCGCCAGAAGCAGTAACACTAATCCGACGCCCCACAATGTTTGTAGACTCCGCTGTGTAACACGAAGTGCAGGCGTAACCGAGAGCAGAGGTTTAAAACTTTGCAAGATAAAGTACAGCCCTGCACCAGATGCAATCGACAGCATCGCCCACGCTTGAAAATACAACTTGAAGACGGTATTCATGCGTGGAACGCTGTCCGCGAAAACATCTTTCAAAAAGAGGACTTCACAAAAGGCAACGAGCGCAAACGCTGTGGCACCAAGCAACAACGTAAACGAATGGGCGCGATCCCCTATATGCACAAAGACCAGCACTGCTCCGAGTAGTGCAATACTCGCGGTAAGCACAAAGGTGATGCTATTCTTCATGAATATAAGCGTTAAAAGTTCCACAACCGCGACAACGCCCAATGCAACAAAGGGCAACCAACTACGATGTGCGTTTGAACGCTGTGATACGTGAGTTGCGTTTCCTCTCAAGAGCGAAAACACAAACAATGGACGTTTTGCTGCACTCACAAAAAGGAGCGAGAGGAACATAAACGCGAAGAGTCCATAGATGAGTATTTCATCGCTCAATTGCGAACGGTCTGCAGCACCTACAATCCCTATCCCTTGCGCGGGAGAACTGAAGTTGAGATAAAAGGGAATGTATAAGAGAAACGAGAGCGCGATCAGGCTGCCAGCCGCCGTAAAGATATCCAGAAGCAGTGCTGGGCTGATGCGAGTCTCATACGTGAGCCATTGCTGCAAGACAATACACACAAGGGTAAGGGCAAGATACGTTGGGAAATCCCAACCGTTCATCGTATAGAGACCACCAAGAATGAGTGCGGTTGTGCCTAAGGTGAGAGGAAGACGCCAACCGAGTCCAAAGACATTCAGTCCTCTGCCATCAGCCTCTAAAAAGAGGTTGAACGCGAGTCCAATAGCAACAATGGTAAACGCTAGTGTTAGTACATGAGCGTGAAAGCACGAGAGCAAAAAGCTAAACGCAGGAAACTCATTAATGGTTTTCGTGATTACACGGCTCGCATTAAACCAGTAATAAGGGTCTTGCGTCACATCGCCGTGCATCTTCCACCATGTTTGTGTCGAAGCGAGGTTGCCAAGTACAAGGCCCATGACCATCGTTAGCACTCCATAAGGTGCTGCGGGTAATAGCGACGGATGGACGGTATCAGGTCGCTCTATTTCAGTATGGAATGGTTGTGTTGTAGCATTAGCTCGTACATGACGCGCCCATGCAACAATATTACTCGTGACTCCAAAGAGACTACAGGCGGTCAAGCCAAAGAACATAGAGATACCTGTATTGAAGGCAATGGATGGTGATTGACCTAGCAACTTTGCCAGCATAGCAACCGTAAAATGAGCATAGTAGTAGTAATTGATTGAGTAGCCCGCAAACCACATGTCGTTGGGCGGAAAGTGCGTACTACGCATGATCGCGGTTATAAAACCTTCATCCATAAACATTTCGTAGGAGCGAATATCGGGTAAGAACGAGCGCATATAGCCCAAAAGAAATACCATTCCCAGGAAAATAAATTCAGTGAGTGCAATATACGGAACATTGAGGCGCACAACCTTTGTAATTGCATGACGCATTCGTACGAATCCGAGAAGGTTGAAGGCAAGCAGAATAAGAACAATTCCTGCGATAAACAGTTGTGTAAATGGCAAGAAATGCAACACCATGAGCGGAAGCCAGACACAAAAGGCAAGCAAAGCAACACCAATAGCTTTGCTAAAGGCCCAGCCACGATCTGGTACATTGTGAAAAACAGTCATTGTGAGCGGTAAACAAAGAAGTCCTAACGCTTCGACAAGTGCCCACATCTGGAATAGTTCGAGCATATACACTCTCTACAAAAATAGGTCTTACTACTAAGACACGCAAGAGGAGTACTATATTTACAAATTACTTTATTACACATACTAACGCATACAAGAGCGCATTGGTTCCTTTTTTCTCCATCAGTCCTAGTACATCGCTTTTGTACACAAGTTATGGCAAAATTGACATGCATGATACAACATGAGTAAATACAGCAAACAATATAATCTGTGGAGGAGTATGACGTTGAAATGGCTACGGCACTACATTGTACGCGAAGTACTCCTTTTGCTTCTCCTTAGTATCCTTCTTATCCTTGCTGACGAGGCATGTTACGCGGTTACGCTTCCTGTCGAGATCACTCTGCAACAGACTGTTACCACACTACGCGTAGGCGCAACACAGCTTGCGTTAGGTCATATAGGAACACCTGTCGCGCTTCAATTTGCAGCACACGATCCTGTTGTGCATGAATATCAGATTGATGGTACGGATAGTACCAATAATTTCACACTGGATACCAACTATCTGCACGCATTCGCATCTTCACCATATTATCGCTTCCAAGCATGGATGCGCAACCTTGATGGTACAAGCCGTTGGCGAAGACTACAAATCTCTACAGATGGGAAACAACAGGCACAACAAGATTGGCCTGTAGAAAGTAACTCTATTCCGTTGCCTCTCTCCTCTTCGCTACGCATTCAGGTGCAGGTACAACGTCCAGAGACACCACTCACACTCAACTTGCTCATGCAGGATCATTCAACGTTGCATATCACGCTTGACCGCAACAATCGCGCTATCACAGTCACACGAGATAGTACAACACAAGGACCTACCGCGAATGTTGCTGATGCTTTTTTTCCAACAGACACAGCACCCTTTGCTGCAATGGTCCTTGATACTTTGCTCCGCTCGATGCTTTGGGCTGTGCTTTTGCTGCTCATTGTACTGCTAGGTGAAACGTTAATTGGGGCATTTTCGTCTCGCTTGTATAAAAACAAGGAAGAAATATCTTCTCTGCTTGTAAATGATGTACAAGATATACCTGACACCACGCAATATAGTCAGATATCGAATAACAGGCTTTCTTCTAAACGAGTTTTTTCCTTTTTTCAGGACAGGTGGCAAGAGATTACAACTGCCCTGCACCCGTCGGCTTTATTAGCATTAGGAGCATCGTTTCTTTTTGTTGCGTGGACGGCAGCAGTGCAGTATCATGGTGAACCACATATATTTGACGCCAATGCTTACTTTTTTGCTGCGAAAATGTATGCACTTGGACATCTTTCTGTTCCCATACCACCTGCAATAGACCGCTTCCCAGGCCCTTTTATGATTTCACTTAATGGTCGTTGGTTCGGGCAATATGCACCGGGGACAGCCCTCACACTGGTCCCTGGAATATGGCTGGGAGTGCCGTGGCTTGTCGAACCGATACTAGGGACGTTTGCATTGTTCGGAGTAGGGCTGATCGCGGCTCGACTTTACAACAGACAGATTGCGACACTTGCCGTTCTACTGGGAACGCTTTCGCCGTTTTATACATATCTTGCTGCTAGCTATCTCAGTCATACAATAGCACTCTTTTATTTTGTATGGGGCCTATGGGCCTTGCTACGTTTTGCGCAAGGGAAGGCTATCTGGAATATGGCTCTCTCGGCTGCACTCTTTGGTATGGCGGGACTTACACGAGACCTTGTAGCACTGCTTTTCGTCGCGGTTATGCTTCCAGGTGTCCTGCTCCTTTCATGGCGTTCGTTGCGCCAGGAGTGGAAACGTTGGCTCATAGGTAGTGCCTTCTTTGGTGCAATGGCACTCTTTTTTCTGTGTATCAGTTTGATCTTCAACGATCTATTAACCGGTAGTATCTTCGTAACGCCACGCTCACTATTTTTCGCAGGCGATCACTGGGGATTTGGGCAAGGAGTAGGTTTCTATGGACAACATACGCTTGCGGCAGGTTTCGTCAATCTGGACGAGCTACTCACGATACTCGCCATTGACCTTTTCGGCTGGCCCTTCTATCTCTCATTTGCATTTCTCGTAATGCCATTCCTTACACGTCGTGCAGTTGGCACTGATTGGCTCCTTTTAATTGCTGCCAGCATTATGACGGGAGCGTATATAGGCTATTTTTATCACGGTATCTATCTTGGACCACGCTATCTATTTGAGACGTTGCCATTTTTATTGATGCTTACAGCACGAGGTATTGTCACACTTGCTGAAACAGGAAAAGACGTTAGAGCAAAACTGGTCGAAATGCAGGGAGACCGCAAGGGTCTTCCCTACATTTCATCATCTCAACCTGTAGGGGAGACCCTTGCGGTCTCCCTGCGTTTTCAGAGCCTATCCTCTAGTATTATCACAGTGTTGCTTGTAGTACTTCTTGCAATCTGTAACATTTTGTATTTTATGCCGCGACAGGTTGCATTACATCAAAATTATACTGGGCTACCCGCAGGAATGAGTATTGATCTGGATACAATTTATCATCCACCTCTGCACAATGCTATTGTTGTAACAGGGGACGCCAGCCTGTATCAGTTTGTGTTGTTTCCGCTTAATGATCCCTATCTTCACAATAGTGTTATTTATGCGTTAGCAAGCACTCCGTCTGACTATGCAGAGTTACGTCTGGCCTATCCGGGGAGAGCATTATATCAGGTTACGGTAAGTGTTGATGGGTCTGTAAGATATACATCCGTAACCGCTTAAAATCACTCCTAACGAAAAATGATCACACGGAGGAGAGCGTATACTTCCTTAGCAAGTACAGTGATACACCGTGGAGTACAAGGGCAAGAAGTGAAGCTAAACCGAAAGCAAGCACAACACCAAGTGGAATAACCAGTTCAGCAATGACAAGAAAGAAGACAGCAAAGGAGAAGACACCAGTGATAAGACCACGCAGAAGGCGCCGCGCAGAAGCAGCACCTTGTGCATAATGCGTAAAGACAGCCAGAATGGTTGCGTAGATAGGAAAGGGAGCAAGAAGACCGCTCAAGCGTGGTCCAAGCAGGCTCGCAAAGCCTGTGAGTGCAAGCACAAACGCGGTTGCGACAACCATGCGTAATGGCGTGTCCCAGGAGGCAGGCTTTATAGTTGCAACTTGACTACTATTATCGGGCAGCAAACTGAGCGTAAGAGTAAGACAGCAGAGTACGACAATAAATGCTATAAGTAAGGGAATAACAACATATTGTAAAGCAAAAGTCACGACGAAAAACGCCCCCCAGCTTAGTACCATGCAAACTAGCCAGTTCATGCGAAATGAGAGCCAGCTATAGGTCAAGCAAAAAGCAGCAAGAGAGAGTAGTCCCATAAGTGTTCCTTGCGCCGCATTCGAGGCAAACGAGCGTCCCAATGCTAATGCGAGAAAGAGTGCAACGGGTCCTGATGTGAGTGGCAAACCGACAAGCCAGCCACTTACAACAGGCCCCCAACGGCGTCCCGTAAGGCTGACCAAACCGACTAATAGTGGTGTTAGGAGTAGTTTGAAGAGAAGCAGCACAGTAGGTTTTACCTTTTTGACGTTGATATACTGGTTGTTCTATTTAGTAAACCACAAAGGGAAGAACATTATGAACACACGGATAGCTACTCTAAACGATGTAACTGCTATTGCTGCCATTTATAATCAAGGCATCGAGGATCGTAGCTCAACGTTTGAGACACGTTTACGATCCGCCGAAGACATCCAAATGTGGTTTGATGGTATACATCCTATTATAGTTGTCGAAAACGAGCAAGGGGTAATTGCCTTTGCATCTACCTCTTCCTATCGTAGTCGTGAGTGTTATGCAGGCATTGCTGAATGCTCCGTTTACGTTAAACGTGATATGCGTAGACATGGAGCAGGTCGCTTAGCGGCGGAAACGATTATTCGTGTGGCTGAAGAGGCTGGTTTTTGGAAATTGGTCTCGCGGGTCTTTCTTGATAATCTGGCAAGCCGTGCACTTCTGCAATCGCTAAATTTTCGTGAAGTGGGTATCTATCATAAGCACGCGAAACTCGATGGCATCTGGCGCGATGTCGTGATTGTAGAGCGTCTTTTGCCTGCGAACATTGTGTAGAATACAAGCTCCCGTAGTACTGTCAATCAATATATGTCTGGAAGAGAAACGTGGAGTAAGTGAATTCTTGTACGGGTCTGCTTCAGCACACCCTCTCAGTAGTCGAGAACATTTGAGGACGTATGCAACGTAACATCACATTCTCCAACATTGTGCACTGCTAAGAGGGTGTGCTGAAGCAGACCCGTACAGGGATTCTGCCGCAGGAGCGTTGACAAACTAGTAGGGACCGATTTATAGCGTGCTCGTCGGGCCGTGGAACGCCCCCAGGCCGCGGTTAATCGGTCCCTACGGAAGTTTGACACCTGTTAAGAGTTTTTGTAAAAGTTGCTCAGATGTATATGGATACGGGTTTTCACGTACGAAGATACGTGAGGTCGGATGATCGAAGACAGAGTAGCTTTCATCAGCGTTGCTATCATCTAAGGTAATACCAAGCAGGTTTGGATGGTTCTCAAAGGTCGCGGCTAAATGAAAGCCAAGTTGTCCATTGAAGAGCAATTGATAATAGTGAATTGTTAGAGGATAGCGTTCTGGCAGGCGTGGAATAGACTTATCAAGACGGTCAGTAGGCATTGTGATTGCGTCAATAGTTGGAAGGAGATGTGACAACAATTGTGCCTTCGCCATTGTATCGTCGCCATAAAGGTCTAATCCAGTGGTAGCTTGCCCATACGCATTTGTGTACGTAGTTTGTGTAAATTCAGAGGGATCATGCCCATCAACGACGACTGGCAAAGGGTCATCCCATTGTTCATAAGTAAGCGTAGTATGAGGTTGAAGATGGCTATACATCCAGCGTGACGCTTGTATTCGCGTGTTCGGCTGACTATATACGTTGAGTAGTGCTAATCCTTGAAATAACGTACCACCAAGTACAAGAATGATTGCGCTTACACTTAGTACTTGCAGTACAGTAGCTTTTCTCTGTAGTATGCTTGGCTTAGCATCCTCTACAGTTGTTGATGTAGTATTCCATGCGACACGTGTACATGCTACAAGCACCGATGCAGCAAGTAGGCTAAGGAAAGGATAAAGAGGCAACATATAGCGCATAAATTTTGCATAGAAGCTTCCTGTGATGATACTATATGTGAGTATCCAGGATAACACCACAAGCCAGCCATTGAATGCACTGCCCCTTTGTCGCCAGAGGTGGAAACACGCCCACCCAAAACCGGCACATATCGCAAGCCCAAGAAACACACCCATCCCCCAAAAAAACATGTTTTTCGCTTCATAAAAATAAGGAATTGTACCTGCAAACTGACGTACGTATGGAAGATCGAGCAAGCCACGCGCCAAGTTTCCCTGATCGGACACCTGCTGAATAAAATTTGGCATATCTAGTAGTGCATATGGCTCGGCGATAAGAAATATAATAATTGTAAAAAAGCCTGCGATGAGAAGAGACGTTAGAGAGGTAAAAAAATCGTGTTTGCGCCAGCGTAGTACTACGGCGACAAGTAGCGGCACAGCAAGTGGAGCGGCACTAAACTTCGTTCCAAGCGCGAGGCCATATCCTAGACCTACGAGTAACGCCCAACGTATTGGCTTCTCGGTATCAATAAGACGTACGCATGCATAGACAGTCAGTACAACGAAGAAAAGCAGAACAGTGTCAACAGCGTAAAAATGTGAGAGTTGTAGTTGTAGAGGCGTGAAGGCTACCAGTGCAGCAGACAGTAAAGCAACATTCCAAGCGTGTTTTCTTCCTGGTGTTGCATCATCTGTCAACTTTAAGCCAAGCAGCCCTGCGAAAAGAATTGTAGCACTATCAAATAAGGCAGAGAGGACACGCCCGATAAGCGTGAGATTTGGAAATGTCCCCAGAGCAGGAGAGAAACGAACTAAAATATTTCCCAACGAGGCTAATAGATAAAGCGGAAACGAGCCGTAAGCAAAGAAGTGTGGGTTAAGCGGTGAATTTACAGGATCAAGAAATTGTGCCACACTTTTAGGCCATGTCAACACAGTAACATGAAACATAATTTGCCGTTCGTCGGGATGAAAGTTGTTCCCTGAATCCCAGTTCAAGCCGTATAAGCGCAGCAATAGGCCGAGCAACACAACACCCCATAATGCGAGTGGTCGCCAGCGAATGATAAATTTCACAACGCTCCCTTTTCTCTTCTGTAGAGTCTATAAACAAAATAGTTGCCTAATAGAACCATCTCAGTATAAGGACTGTTTATAGATAGGTCAAGAGGATAGGAACAAGCAAGAGGAATGAGTTGCATGTGCAACTCATTCCTCTTGCTTATGCGATGTTACCCTAAATTGTCGTAGATAACACTACTCTTTTCTCCACCCTAGGCGAGTTCGTTAATGACTTCGCGTGCGCGGTTTAATGCCTCGCGTCGCACATAATAGTAAGCCCATAATCCCTTTTTACGACAATCAACGAGACCTGCATCGCGCAAAATACGTAAGTGATGTGAAATGGTAGGTTGCTCCAGCGTGAAGCTTTCTACAATCTCGAAGACGCAGACTTCGCCCTCGTGACGGCTCAGCAAACTTAAAATACGTAGGCGCGTTGGGTCTGCTAATGCTTTGAGCAGACGTGCCTGTGTGACTGCCTCGTCCTCGTTTAATGTTGGCGCAAACTTTGGCGCAATACTAACGATGCCAGCTTGTCGGCTCAGTACACCTACTGCGCTTGCGGATGTGGCGACTGGTGCCATTGTTGATGTTGTTGTTCTCTGTGTGTTGCCCTGATGTATCGATGTCATTTTCTTCTCCTTCCATCCTCCCAACCGGATGCTTAACCTACGATATATTTAGGGTATTTTTCGCTTTCGACCTTACCATTTATACAAAAGCACGTTCCTTGTGGTGTGGTCTTATCATCATTATACAAACGTATGCAAATGTAGGGCTTGAGAATAGTACTCACACGAATAGATGCTCTCACAATATAGTCTTGTGAGAGCATCTATTCGTGTGAGTACTGCTATGAACGTTTTTCTTCTGGTCGGATGCGGAGGTGCAGTTCTTGCAACTGCTTCTCTTCTACGGGCGAAGGTGCATTCATTAAAAGGTCCATTGCGGTTTGCGTTTTAGGAAATGCAATAACCTCACGGATGTTGTCTTCGTCAGCAAGCAACATAACCAGACGGTCAATGCCAAGCGCGATCCCGCCGTGGGGAGGTGCGCCATATTCAAAGGCTTCTAGCATATGTCCGAACTGCTCTTTTATCTGTTCGTCATCAAGTTTCATTAGCGAGAAGACTTTGTGCTGAATGTCCGCCATGTTGATACGTACACTACCACCACCGACTTCGTAGCCATTGCAAATGATGTCGTATTGCTTGGCACGAATGTGTAGCGGGTCAGTATCCAACCTGCCGAGATGAGAGTCATCCATGCCAGAGAAGGGATTGTGTTCCGCGTCATAACGCTGTAATTCTTCGTCAAAATGGAAGAGAGGGAAGTCAACCACCCAACAGAGAGCCATTTCATTCGGATCAATCAGATGAAGACGCTCGCCGAGCTTAACGCGCAAGCGGAATAGGACATCGTGACAGACCTTCGCGCTATCCGCGACAAAGAGTAATAGGTCTCCATGTTGACCCTCAAGACGGTCAACAATTGCCTGAACCTCTTCAGGAGACATGAATTTGGTCAATGGTGATTTAATCTCGCCAGTTGCACCAATAGCGAGCGAGACAAGTCCCTTCGCACCCAGTGTACGCGCGAACTCCGTCAGCTCGTCTACTTCTTTACGTGTATAGCTTCCCGCCTCTGGAACACGAATACCTTTTACCATACCTTGATTGGCTAATGCATTCTTGAATACACTAAATGTTCCGGCTGATGCAAGGTCTGATATTTCTACAAGTGGTAGTTCAAAGCGAAGGTCGGGGTGGTCGGTACCATAGCGTGCCATCGCCTCCTCGTAGCTTATGTGAGGGAAAGGACGCTCTTTAATGCGTTTCTTTGTCGTCTTCTCGATCAAATGAATAAGCAATTCCTCGATTAACGACATGACATCGTGCTCTGATACAAAGGTCATTTCCAGGTCAAGCTGTGTAAACTCTGGTTGCCGATCTGAACGCTGATCCTCGTCACGGAAGCAACGGGCGATTTGGAAGTAGCGATCAAGACCACCCACCATCAGCAACTGCTTCAACTGCTGAGGAGACTGTGGTAACGCATAAAATTCACCAGCGTAAAGACGACTTGGCACAAGATAATCGCGTGCACCCTCTGGAGTGCTTTTCATCAGAATAGGTGTTTCTATCTCCAAAAAGCCTCGGTCATCAAGAAAGTCGCGCATTTCCTTGACCACGCGATGACGCCTTATGATATTGTCCCGCATTCTTGGACGGCGTAAATCAAGATAACGATATTTCAAGCGCAGTGACTCGTCAGGCTGAATCGCATCGCTATTGATGGGGAAAGGCGTGGTACGAGATGGATTGAGTATCGTAATATGTTGTGCCGCGATCTCAATGGTACCAGTACTTAACTGCGCGTTCTCTGTGCCAGGTAAGCGATGAACAACGGTTCCAGTCACCTGTACCACATATTCCGAGCGTAGTTCGGAGGCAATACGATGCGCTTCTGGTGAGCGTTCTGGATCACAAATAACTTGTGTGAGGCCATAACGGTCACGAATATCAAGAAAAATTAAGCCGCCGTGGTCTCGGCGTCGATTGACCCAGCCAGCAATTGTCACTTCCTGGCCTACAAAACTGTTATTTAACTCGCCACACGTATGTGTACGGTAATGTACCTCAAAACTCACTTGCACGACTCCTCAAAAAAGCAAAGATTGTCGTATCCGAAAAGATAGTCCTAGACGTACTTTGACACTTCCCCGCTTAGAAAGTCGGGGAATTCTTCTTTCCACCAGTCCGCTTGCTCAACGTACCTCTCGATACGCGAGTAGAGGCGGGGCTGTCCAGAAGCGTTGCACGGGCTACCTGTCCCGTAGGTTCCTGTCTGCCCGACAGTACCATCATGCCTTTTTCTAAAATGTTGAGTGCTGCGTTGTGGTCTCTATCCATCACCAAGCCGCACTTATGGCACATATGCGTTCTGACTGACAAGCTTTTTTTGACGCGTGTCCCACATGCGCTACAATCCTGTGAGGTGAAGTTTGGGGCAACGGCTATGACAGGAACGTTGTGCATTCCTCCATAGTAGTTGACCCAACTCAGAAACTTGCCCCAGGATGCATCACTCATGGACTTGGCAAGGTGATGATTTTTGACCATGGTGCGTATCGAAAGCTTTTCGTAGACAACCACATCGTGAGACGTGATGAGCGTGCTTGCCTGTTTTCGGGCGAAGTCTTCACGCTGTCGCTGCACTTTCAAATGCAATTTTGCCAGTTGCTTTTGTGCCTTTTTCCTGTTTTTGCTTTTCTTGGCACATTTAGAATGCTTGCGAGAAAGACGTTTTAGCCGTTTCTCTGCTTTACGAAGGTATCGGGGATTGGCAATCGTGTTGCCTTCGCTATCGGTTGCATAGGCGTTTAAGCCCATGTCAATACCTATCTGTTTGCCCGTTGGCACATGCTCAACCTGACGATCTGCTTTGACCCCGAACTGGACATAGTAGCCATCAGCCCGCCGCACGATACGCACTCGTTTGATCTGTTTCAACGGGAAGGTTTCAATGTTCCTTGACCCGATTAAGCGTACACGCCCGATAGCACATCCATCCGTGAACTTGATGTGCTTGCCAGCAGGCTCTAACGTCCAGCCTGTTGTCTTGTACTCAATACTTCTATTGTCATGCTGAAATGTGGGATAGCCTTTCGCGCCCTGCGTGTGAGCAAGACAGTTGTCATAGAACTTCTGAATAGAAGTCCATGCTCGATCTGCCGCCACTTGTCGGGCTTGTGAATTGAGGTTCTTGGCAAACGGGAATTGACTCGCTAGGGTTGAGCAATACACTTGGAGATCGTTCTTGGAGACGCCGTACTCATCCATCCACAAGCGAATGCACTTATTTCTCACAAATTGCGTCACACGGATGGCTTCGTCAATGGCCTGATATTGTGTGTTGTGTGCATCAATTTTATATTCGTAGATGAGCATAACGGCATCCCTCCTTTCCTACTTGATTTGTCTTTTGATGTACTCTCGTACTGCTTGTACCACTTCTCCATTGAGAAAACGCCCATTCTCAGGAGCGAGTTCTCTTAACTGCAAGTAGCGTTCTGTGTCATATCGACGGTGATGAGATTACGCACCGAAGGGTTGGGATCATTTTGAGCAACGAGGTATATAGACGCGGCCTTCGGGTCCGGTACCAACCCCTTTACATTTGTGATGAGACGTGATGAAGCATATTGACGGTCTAGCTTCATAGTGACGGAGGTCGTAGCGATGGTAGCACTCTTGCCCACTTCAAAGTCGAGAACACGATGATAGGTACTATCATCTAAAACGTACAAGTGTGAAAGATTGCCGACAGTACCAGCAACAAGAAACTTCGCCCCCACGAGTTGCAAGGTTTGTAAAGACTGTGACTGCTGAGTATTTGGCACTGAAAATCGTGTAGATGGTACAAAATCGTTTGTTGTAAAGGGAAGTGGAGGTGCAACATTTTGAGGTACTGTAACCGCTACAGGTAACGCTTGTGTTCCACCTGTAAACGTCAGACTTTGTACACCTCCGTCTTTCATCAAAAAGAAAAGTTGACGATTTGGAAATGCAGCAATGCTCGCAATCGGCCTTGTTGAAAGTGTTGCACTGTACTTTGTGGAAGCAGGCGCAAGCTTGTTTTTATTGTCTATCGTGTAGTACAAGATAGTTGCGGATGCAGGAGCAGCCTCAGAGGTTAAAACAACATATACATCTGTGCTCCACGCAGTTAGTAGTTGCGGTATTCCATCTTTTGTAAACGTTGCATCAATCGTCAACGGTGTATTTGCTTGCTTTAAAGCACCTGCATCATCCGTAGTGAAAAGCAACAGGCTATAGGGCGCAGAAAAGCCGCTCTGCGTGACTGTTCCGGTCAAGGCAAGAAGACGCGAACCATCACTGGCAACGTGTAAAATTTTTGTATTATTTGCTATGGGAGGCGTACTTTGAAGTGTTTTATTGTCATTAAGTTGATAGAGATTGTTGTCATCACCTAATACGTAAGAGAAGAGTTTCGAGCCATTATTGTTCTGTATAGTGGCAATACTACTCGCTGATGCATTCGTACCACCACCATTAACCGGAGTTGTTATGGTACTGGTACAAGGCAAGGTGGTAATCATTGACTGTGCATTGTAACTAGTAATGGCTACTTTCACTTCATCAGCAAATCTTCCATTAAGAAGTGATTGAACCTGTGTTTTTTGTGTGTTCGTCAGCGCGCTGGTTTGCAAAGACAGTAAAATTGACTGTGCAGCCGAAAGATGTTGTAACGCTTGTCCGGGCTTACTATTTACCTCGCCCTGTCCTTGTGTGATGAGTGCTTGAGCTTTCCTCATGGACCCATCGAAGTCTACCGGGTTATTAATATGCAAAAAGTAATAAATGCCACTTCCTACAAGTGTAACAAGCAGAAGAATAAACAAGACCAGTGTAGGATATAATAAACGTGCACGTTTGCGCCCTGAAAGGTGTAGTGCAGGCTGTGGAGCAGTAACGCTTTCAGAAGGGTGAGCAGTTCCTAGCAAAGGAGCGGTAGGAATCCGTCCGTTGCCCCCAGATAATGCAAGCTCTGGCGTTTGAGCATCAGTGAGCGTTGGTTGATTTGTGATGTCATGCCCGTTGGTATATCCATTACGATGTGTATTAGCTGGCTCCCAACCAACTTCTTGGACATGCACGACAATAGCAGTGATATTGTCAGGACCACCATTTTCATTTGCACGTTCTACAAGATGGTAGACGCTCTCCTGTGGCACGTACTGGTTCACAATTGCACGAAGATCATCATCAGTCACGAAACCTGAAAGGCCATCACTACAAAGAACAAAGCTATCGCCTTCCTCTAATTCTTCCGCGAAAATATCTACTTCAACATCGGCTTGTGTGCCCAAGCATCTTGTAATCACATTGCGCTGTGCATGTGAGCGGGCCTGTTCTTCTGTAAGAAGTCCTACACGGACTTGCTCAGCAACCCACGAATGATCCTGTGATATTTGTCTAACCTGACCCTTGCGCACAAGGTAGGTGCGACTATCTCCAACATTTGCAATGTATGCGGTACCACCGCGTAGCACACCAGCTACGCAAGTTGTCCCCATACCACTGCGGAGCATGTTTTCTGCGGCTCGCTGGTGAATAAGCGTATTCGCCCGTTTAATGGCATGCACAAGAGAGACAGCGATATCATCGTTGTCTTCTTGATAGTATGCATAACTGACAGTATCAACGGCGATCTCACTTGCCACCTCACCAGCCGCATGTCCACCCATACCATCGGCAACGATGAACAGGGCACCTTTTTTCGTCATCACTTGCGGGTCTTTTGGGATGACATAGGCCATATTATCTTCATTGTGAGGACGTTTGCGACCAACATCCGTTAACTGTGCAACATCGAGCCGGAGTTGTTTGGACAACGCGCTATCTCCCGTACTTCTGTTTGGTATAAATCAGGCAGTCGCCGGAACTTCAAGCTATAATACACTGACGCAGAGAAAAACGCAATGCATCGGCTATTTCGTGCATTGACAGTACTTCCCTTTCAGGCATCTCTACTACTTGCCCAAGAGTATACTCTTTCAATCTTCAGCATGCAAGATGCTTGCCCGTGGGTACTAGGAAACAAGAGCAAAGGCAAAATAATGATAGACGAATACAACAAAAATCTTCTCGCAGCCATCGACGCTTCTGCATATTCCCTGGTTGAGACACTCCATACTATCGTGGCACAGCTTGCACAAGCTGAGTTGGATAACACACTTTCTACATACATTGGCTCTTTACTACAACAACATACATTTACGCTTCAGCAGGTAGATGACAAACAACATCTCGTTTGTGGCATACATTCTATATATGAAACGAAGGCACTGCTTCTTTTTAGCCATTGTCCGCCACAGCAAGATGCACTCGCACGTTGGGGGTCTTTTGTGACCCGTCTCCTGACATTCGCATTATACTATAAGACTATAGGAAGTATACCATACAATATTGTGTGGCTGATTGATATCGAAGAATATCATGAGAACGATGAAGAACTTTTGCAGTGGTTCGCGAAAAATCAGACATTATTAGAAGTCGATGGCTGCTTATACGATATACCTAATGATGCTTCTCTACCCGCTCCCTGTTTAGCATTGGGAACAAAAGGGCTGCTTCGTGTCGAGATCGGAGTCGAAACAGCCTCTCACGATCAGCACGTTCTTTCTGGTGCGATTTTACCGAATGCAGCATGGCGGCTCACATGGGCATTGAATAGTTTGAAAGATGTACGTGAGGAGATACATATAGAGGGTTTTTATGACACATTGATGCCAATGGAAGATGAAGAGATAGCGTTATTACGAAGCATGGTGAATGCTGAACCGACACTCAAGCAGCGTCTTCATGTCAATGAGTTTTTGCTACACCTTCATGGCTTCCAACTGTACTATACCTATCTCCTTCTGCCTACATGTATCATCACAAGCATGCAGAGTAGGAGTACGGCAGCATCTTCATATACTCTTCCATCCTTTGCAAATGCGTCAATTGATATACACCTTGTACCTGACCAGGAGCCAGGGGATATCAATGAGAAGTTACGCAAGCATCTGGACATACAGGGCTTTCAAGATGTATTCATACGGGTACTAGCAACCAGAAGCCCTCAACACACACCACTTCGTAATAAGTTTGCTAAAACTGTTTATGAGAGTGCGTTTGCGCTGTATGGCGAGAGGCTGTCTGCGTTTCCTCTTATGCCATCGCAGAGAAATTACTACCCATTTCAGTCGCTCCTTGCTATCCCTGTCGTATACATCCATACAGGTTATGATCAGGGTCAGCTTTACGAACATGATACAGTTACTACAGAAACTAATGAGGAAAGGCAGAAGCTAATTCTCACATATGGAATGAAGCATTTGGTAGCAATCATAGAGGGAATGGCACATGCACTTGATACAACCCAGTTTTAGGTAGGACTTATGACCTTGAATAAGTTGAAACTATAAGCTGACGCGTTTAAAGATGTAGTAGCAGGTCATAGAAAGGTCTAATTCTGTTACCTCCTGAATTTCAGAGACGTTATGAGCATTGAGGAGTTAATAAGAGATATGCATATAGGTATTAACGCTCAGTTGTTATCGTTTAGTCAGAGTTATCGTAATGGTGGTGTAAGCCGTTATATTCGCTATCTTTTAACAGAGCTTGCAAAGCACCCAGGGGACTCTCAATACACGATCTTTGTCAACGGGCAGGATATTGTGGAACGGCTGAGTGCATCACACCCTGCTATTACGTATATCTCCGCTCCATGGTCTGAGTCGCAACCTGCTGTGCGTGTTGCATGGGAACAGTTCACGTTACCAGCGGAGATACGCAAGCGTGGAATAGACGTACTACACTCACCAGTGAACGTGTTGCCCGAATGGGTTCCACAGTCGTGTGCAACAGTTGTCACGTTACACGACCTGGCGTTCTTGCGATTCCCCACGGTGTTGACACGAACGAAGCGTTTGTATCACCGTACCTTTACGATACGTAGTATGCAACGTGCAACAGAACTGATTACCGTCTCGGATAGTACACAGAGAGATGCACATGAACTTGTTGGTATACCTTATGAACGCATGCATACTGTGTACACGTGTATTGACGAGCGGTTTTCAAACAGAGTGACAGAAGAAGAGATACGAACATTCCGCAAGCGGCATGGGTTGACGAGTGGATTTGTGCTATATCTAGGAACACTGGAGCCGCGAAAGAATATTCTAGCGATTATTGATGCTTACGCTCAATTACGAAAAA
>CAXUIS010000008.1:29191-35576 GCA_964250915.1 uncultured Ktedonobacteraceae bacterium
CGAAAAAATTATTCTATACAAGAGAAATTGGTGTTGGCAGGTGGGAAAGGGTGGCTCTATGATACAATATTTGAGAAGGTTCAACAACTTGGTCTCTTAGAGGACGTAATATTTCCTGGGTTTGTGGCTGATACCGAGCAAGCGTTATGGTATCATGCTGCATCTGCGTTTGTGTATCCTTCACTATATGAAGGATTTGGCATTCCTGTGGCGGAAGCTTTAGCATGTGGAGTGCCAGTCGTCACCTCGAACGTATCCAGTCTGCCCGAAGCAGGCATGGATATTGCGTTGAGCGTGAATCCGCTTGATCTTGATATATTAACAGAGGCAATTTATAAAGCACTCACGGATAGCCAATTTCGGGAGTTGTGCCGTAAATCAGCCTCAGATGTTGTACAGAAATTCTCAGCGCAGAAAATGGTGGAACAGACGCTTGTGGTGTATGAGCAAGCGGCAACATATAGAAAGCATTCTCTCAGGTATGGAGCATTTGTCAAATAGAGTAGAATATGGTTTGATTTGTGAATACGAGTAAATTATCGCCCCAAACAAAAATAGATATTGATACTGACAGAACGGGAGCTGTTGAAATGATGGCAGGAGCAACTGGTCCAATAACAAAGGCCATTTCACGCCGACGCTCACATCGCCATCAATGGCGTGTTTTTGAGTGCATTGCGATGGTTATTTTAGATGGATGGCTTGTAACCGTTGCCTTTCAACTCGCCTACGACTTTCGTGCCTATCTTATTAGCGATAAAAGTATCTTCGCCAAAAATTTAGCACGAACGCTGGAGGTTGTGCGCAGCAACTTTGCTTCTGATGGTGGCCCTCATAAGTTCTTTGAGGCGTATAGCCCGCAGTATTTCCTGTTAATGATCGGTATTGTCATCGGTCTTATTCTCATTTTTGCGACACGTGGACTCTATCGTATCCGTTTGACAGGTACATGGTTCCGTCAAGCGTGGACTATTATTAGCTCGGCAACAGTGGGACTGGCATTTCTGATCACGTACTACTTTGTCTTTCAACCACCGAACAACTCGCGTTTAATTGTGCCGTTTGTATGGGGCACAACAATTCTCGTGCTGTGTACTGGTCGGCTCGTTGTTTCGCTTGCCATGGGTATTCTTTATCGTTCGGGATTGGGTGAAACGCGGCTTCTTGTTGTCGGCTCAGGTCGTCTTGGCAAGATGACAATGCAGCATATCGCGGCAAATCCAAATCTTGGCTACTCGATTATTGGTTTCTTACATGATATGAGTGAGGCACCCAGCGACTTTGGACGCTTCAAAATGCTGGGGACGCTTGACGATATCGGTCTAGTTATACGCTCAATGCAAGTTGATGAGGTTATTATCGCTCTACCGTCATACCTTCACGAATACGCGATTAGAAGTGTGAAGATGTGCGAACGTTTGGGAGCATCCTTCAAACTTATACCAGACCTCTACGAAATGAATCTTTCACGTATTGACATGGAGGCAATGGAGGGTATCCCCCTTATCGGCATCAAGCAAGTATCGCTTAATACGGTCCAGCGTGCTGTGACGCGTGTGTTTGACATTCTCGTAGCCTCAACAGTGCTGATTGTTGGTCTACCAATATGGATTTGCATTGCATGCGCTATTCGGATAAATTCACGTGGCCCTATCATCTATGGGCAAAAACGGGTCGGACTTAACGGACAAGAGTTCAGTTTCTACAAATTCCGTTCTATGTATCAAGATGCGGATAAGGTCCTTTCTGCACTTATAGCAAAAAACGAGGCACAGGGACCATTGTTTAAAATGAAGGATGATCCACGGCGTACACCTGTTGGAAGGTTTTTACGCCGTACAAGCCTCGATGAATTTCCACAGCTTATCAATGTGCTGAAAGGTGAGATGAGCCTTGTAGGACCACGCCCACCGCTACCGCGTGAGGTTGCGCAATATGAAGAGTGGCAAAAGGGACGTTTGGCAATCAAACCTGGGCTTACAGGACTGTGGCAGGTACGTGGACGAAGTGATTTGACGTTCGATGAAGGTGTTCTCATGGACCTGTACTATATTGAAAATTGGTCACTACACCTCTACTTCCAAATTCTCTTACGCACTATTCCAGCAGTTCTACTTAGACGAGGAGCGTATTAGTTTCATGAAAGTTGCATTAGTTCACGACTACCTAAACCAGATGGGCGGTGCGGAACGCGTCGTTCTGGCACTACATGAGATTTTTCCAGATGCTCCTATCTACACATCCATTTATGATCCACAACGTGTCGATCCAGCATTTCAAAAGATGGACATTCGTACCTCGTTTATGCAGAAATTTCCCGGCGTCACAAAGCACCATCAGCCATATTTGCCGTTTTACCCATTCGCAATGGAGAGTTTAGATCTGCGTGGCTACGATCTCGTTTTGAGTAGTTCCAGTGCTTTCGGTAAAGGAGTCATTACTCGACCTGAGACAATGCACATTTGCTACTGTCACACCCCCATGCGCTGGTGCTGGAATTATGACGAGTATGTGGAACGTGAGCAATTAGGCAGTACAGCTCGTAAAGTTCTCCCATTTCTAATTACTGGTTTGCGTATATGGGACCAGACGAGTGCAATGCGCGTTGATCACTTTATCGCTAATTCACCCGTTGTAGCAGAACGCATACAAAAGTATTATCGTCGTGACGCTATCGTCATTCCGCCGCCTGTCGAGGCCAGTCGTTTCCCTTTTGACCCAGCGATAGAACCAGAAGACTACTTTCTCACACTTAGTCGATTAATCCCATATAAACGCGTAGACCTTGCCATTGAAGCATGTAATCAGCTACACTTGCCTTTGGTTGTTATTGGAAGTGGACGTGACGCAGATCGGCTAAAGCAACTTGCAGGACCGACAATTCGTTTTATGGGACGACTTTCCGACGACGCAGTACTGCACTATTTCGCGCATTGTCGCGCGTTCCTATCTTTAAACGAAGAGGATTTCGGAATTACGCCCTTAGAGGCTCAGGCATCCGGGCGACCTGTTATTGCCTATGCTGCAGGGGGCGCGCTCGCATCAGTTGTCGGCGGTGTTACAGGAACATTCTTTGCGCAACAGACAGTGAATAGCCTGACAAACGCATTGGCTTCATTCGATGAAAAAACTTATAATTCTACTGTTATTCGTAATCATGCACTTGAATTTGATTTGCCACGTTTTAAACGCCGCATCCTTCAGTTTGTGGAAGCAAAATTGAGCGAGGGAAAAGCTGGCAGTACTTCATTGACACATAACATAGTACGATAAAAATATTTTCTCCACGAGAAAGGGTTTTATACCGTGGAATTACGGGCTTATTGGTCAGTCATCTTGCGACGAATCTGGGTTATTGCCCTTGTTGTTATTATCGTCGCCTTATACTCTGGCTATCAATACTACAAAATTCGTAAGACGCCAGGAGCATTACATGCGTATCAATCAAATGTTACGCTTCTCATTGGCTTACAGGCACCAGCAAAAATTACAGGTAGCTATTCTGATTATGTCTCCGTCTCTGAGTCAATTGCGGACGGATTCGCTACAGGACCTGCTATCACTTCATCAAAGTTCGCCCAGCAGGTGTATACGCAAGTAAACGCAGACATGCCGCAGATCAAACAGAAATTTGGCTCTAATCCAGACCTCGGCGATCTTGCTAATCCAAGTGTAGCGGTAGGTGCGATTAAGGGGTCGATTACAGCAGGTCGCTCTCGTAACCTTGTCACAGTCTCTGTATCGTGGAATACTCCTGCTGGAGCATGGGCTATTGCAAATGCGGCTGGCGAAGTAAGCGTTGCACACATTAATGACTACACCGATTATGTTGTTACGACTAACATAACACAACCTGCGACCACGGCTCCCAATCGTCCAATCGTCGCCGCGAAAGTTGTTATTAGCGCGACCGATGCCGCAACCATCGCAGGTTCACAAGCAAGTAAACCGACGCTCCTACTAGTGCTGGTCCTTGTCGCACTGCTCATTGGTATCGCGCTTGCATTTCTTATTGAGTACCTTGATGATCGCATTCGTAAGACAGACGACGTTGTGCAACTCTTACAACTTCCAATTTACGGTGAGGTACCCCCTGCTCCATCACCAGGAAACACAAAACAACGGGGAACACATACTGCGGCATAATATATTGTATACCACTACATGAGGAGCTTTCTTGTGAGTATTCCTTCACAGGAGCAGGTGAGACTGCTCACTGATTATGATACAGATTCAGCTTTTAGCGTAGCCTATCAAAAGCTATACTCGAATATTAGCTTTGCATGGGACCAGAAACACATACGCCAACAAACGATGTTGTTTACAACTCCAACACCCTACCTTGGACAGGCGACCGTTCCAGCAAACGTGGCTATTGTGGCTGCACGAAGTGGTACACCAACGATTCTTGTGGATGCTAACGTGCATACACCGACACTAGAACAACGCTTCGGAGTAGGTAAAAATATTGGCTTGAGCGACATATTGACACAAAAGACACCTACACACGTCGCAACAGCTCTTTGTGATACCTTTGTTCCTAATCTTCGTCTCCTTAGTGCGGGAACAGCAGCACTACAAGAGATAAGTATGCTATTCGCAGCAAGGCTTCATGCGCTTGTTGCTGATCTTTGCACGTTTCTAGCGGAGACGGAGCACGAGCCAGGGATTGTCATTTTCAACAGCCCAGCAGTGCTAGCCAGTGCAGAAGCGGCACTCATCAGCGATGCAGTCAACACAACTTTTCTCACGATTGCTTCTGGCCGTACTACACGTCGGCAGGCAAAGAAAGCTCAGGAGCAGTTACAATATACTCACGGCACATTAGCAGGCGTGATTATGCTTGATGTGTAAAGTAGTAAGGTAGAGAGGAGGACATTGCATGCAAGAAAGACCAGGACAAGGGGGAGATTCAGAGGAAGATTCGTATAGTAAACGTTTAGCCGCGCTCAATGGACTAAACGGTACGGGGAAGCATCGTTCACCTCCTCAACGTCCTCCTGGTATGACTCGTGTTGAGCAACTACCGCAGACACCCCGTGTAGCCCGTCCAAAGAGGCAGCCACCAAAGGGACTGGGACGCGGTTTGCTAATTTTGGGTGGAGTACTTCTTTTGTGTACAATTGGAGCCTGTATATTTGGCTATTCTCTCGGTTCCAATTTTCTTGCTGGTCTTGGAGCAAGTTCTGGCGCAGCAACAACATCGAATGATTTTCTCTCTTCGATTGTAAAACGTGACTACGAAAGCGCATACAAAGACCTGGGAGGCACCGTAACACTACAACTCACGTTAGAGCAATTTGAAAACCAAGCACAACATGACGACGTATGTTACGGCTTTGTGAAAAGCTATACAGAGGTACCTAATAGCGCGACAGTGCAAGGCAATACGCAAAGCTATGCATATACGGTAACAAGGGAAAAAATACCATCTTCCTATCAGTTGCGTCTCACCTTACAGCAAGACCTTGAGGCATCCAACGTCTGGAAAGTGACAAGTTACGGAGGAGATTTAGGTCCCTCCGCGCCGTGTGGGAAATAATAAAGCAAGAAGACATGACAAGTGCTCTGCCCCTGTCATGTCTTCTTGCTTTCTAATCTGTGTCATAATGAGAGCATGATTAGTGCCGCTCTTATCTCACTGCAAACATTACAGAACGCCTTAGCAACTTTCGGCTATCCAGCAGTCATCGTATTTGTGATGATTGAATGCATAGGCATTCCTTTTCCAGGGGAAACGATGTTGTTGCTGGCCTCGTTTTATGCCGCGGTTGATACACGGTTGCAGATACCATTTGTCATTGCTTGCGCGGCACTCGGCGCGATTCTTGGTGATAATATTGGCTACCTCATTGGTCGTACAGGTGGACGCGCCTTTCTACTGCGCTTTGGACGCTTCTTCTTTGTCAAGCCACAGCATATCGCATATGCAGAACAATTTTTCATACGACACGGCAACAAAACCGTTTTCTTCGGACGATTCACGACTCTACTACGCCTATGGACAGCGTTACTCGCAGGCGTTAACTCTATGCATTGGCAAACTTTTTTGCTGTATAATGCGGCAGGAGGCATAGTGTGGGCAATCTTCTACGGCTTGCTTGGCTATATTGCAGGTCGCCTGTTTCGCGATAATTTTGCACAGGTTGAACAAATAGCGAGTACGCTAGGATGGATAGCAAGTGGAGCTATTGTTGTAGTAGTATTGCTTGTTATCATCGTTGTTCGTACACGGCTGACAAAACATAGACATGTAGAGGAACAGAAAGAGGTTATTGAGGTAGGAGATAGGAGCTAATGAAAAATACGACATATCCAGGATATTGATGAGGTGGCACGCCGACCCCGGGGGGGGGGGGGGAGGTACAAATAAATCTGGATTTGT
>CAXUIS010000008.1:35586-46683 GCA_964250915.1 uncultured Ktedonobacteraceae bacterium
AAAAAAAAAAACCTAAAACCCCTTATTTTTTCTTCGTACAAACAAACCCAGGTGTTTGGTGCCACCTCATCAATATCCTGGATATGTCGTAACTCCTACTCAAATGCACTGATTCCCGTGATGGCTTGCCCGATAATCAGCGTGTGAATATCGTCGGTGCCTTCGTAGGTGAAGACCGATTCCAGGTTGCTCATATGGCGGCTAACAGGATATTCCAGCGTGATACCGTTCGCACCAAGTACGGTGCGTGCCTCTCGTGCCGTCTTGATGGCTTCACGTACATTGTTGCGCTTCGCCACAGAAATTTGTACGGGATGAAGCAAGCCCTCATCCTTGAGGCGTCCGAGTTGGAGCGCGAGCAGCTGACCCTTTACAAGCTCCGTTGCCATGATTGCGAGTTTCTGCTGCACAAGTTGGAAGCTGGCAATGGGCTTTTTAAACTGGACACGCGTTTTAGCATACTCAAGAGCCATTTCATAACACGCACGCGCAGCACCAGTCACGCCCCAAGCGATACCAAAACGTGCCTCATTGAGACATGAGAGCGGCCCACGCATACCACGAATATTTGGCAACATGTTTGTAGCAGGAATGCAACACTCATCGAAATGCAATTCAGAGGTAATGGATGCTCGCAATGAGAGTTTGTGATGAATATCGTTGGTGCTAAAACCAGGAGTGCCACGCTCTACCAGGAAGCCACGCACACCATCCTCGGCCTTTGCCCACACAACCGCGATATCCGCGATACTTCCGTTGGTAATCCACATTTTCGCGCCGTTAAGCACATAAGAATCACCATCACGACGCGCCGCCGTTATCATGCCACCCGCATCACTACCAAAATCAGGCTCAGTGAGGCCAAAACAGCCAATGATTTCACCCTTCGCCATGCCAGGAAGCCAACGCTGTTTCTGCTCTTCCGAACCAAAGGCATAGATTGGATACATTGCCAATGAGCCTTGTACAGAGACGAACGAGCGCAGACCACTGTCGCCAGCCTCTAACTCCTGACACGCCAGACCATAACATACCGCGCTCAGGCCAGCACAACCGTAGCCTTGCAGATGCATACCCAATAAGCCAAGCTCGGCGACCTCTGGAATAAGTGAGCGTGGAAACGTGCCAGCCTCAAAATGCTCACCGATGATGGGTAGCACACGCTCACGAACAAACTGACGCACCGTATCGCGCACCATGCGCTCCTCTTCAGAGAGTAAGTGGTCTATATTATACAGGTCAGAGGCAGAAGGCATCTGCACTTTCGGTTCAGCAGTTGTTGTCATGGTAATGTATAATCCCTTTCGTGATAGTACCCATAAATTGCTCTCAGCCAAGCAGCTCCTTCTGATATTATAGCTCAAAGAGACATGTATCTGTAAGGATATAAACAATCATATTTGTGAACCTTGCGGGTAGTACGCACGTATTACCTGTAACACTACATAAAGAGCTACCTAGTTAGCGTAGAAAGGCCCGTATGCCTAAGGTACTCCGACGACGCACCTACCGATCAGCACTGCTACGACGTTACTTGAGAACCGACCTGCCTATGGTCTATTATGCATTGATTGCTATTGTAATAGGTTTTTCCCTTGCCTGGATATTTACTACGACCATTCACGTCTCTAAAAGAGGCTTTATCTTTACCGCTCCATCGGCAGGGGAATACATGGTTGTAGGTTCCCCAACCGTTCGCGCGGATTTTATCGATTCCGTCTTGAAGCACTACCACTCGCCAGCAGCAGGCAAAGGCAAAGTGTTGTATGACGATGGCGTGAAATACAACATTGATCCAGCATTTGCGCTGGCTTTTTTTATGCAGGAAAGCACCTTTGGCACACAAGGTATCGCAAGAGTGACGCACTCGCTCGGCAATATTCGTACCGAGTCTGGCTATCCAAGCTATGAGGGTTATCGCCTCTATCATTCCTGGGAAGAGGGCTTCAACGATTGGTATAAGCTCATCAGCAATTTGTATGTTGGGCAATGGGGCCTATCCACCGTCGATCAGATTATTCCAGTGTATGCACCCACCGCTGACAATAACGACGAGAGTGCCTACATTCAAAATGTGAAAAACGCCGTGAATACATGGCGCAATGGAACTGTTGTCGTGTGATGGAAGGGGGTTGTGGGAATTATATTGGTCTACCCTATATCATGCCCATGAGCGCATTCCATCACACCAAACACACAACGTGGTCTGGTACTTGTGCCATCCAGACCTGCGATCCCCACGCAATATAGGGAGCATAATGTCCATAATCGGAACGGTTGTAGACGACTGAGACATAGACACGTTCCGCACTACAACACTTGAGCAACAGTTCTGTTTCATGCTTCCGTTGTTGGTAAACAGGCCCGAAACGGTTGATGGCGTAGATTAAATACAACCTGTTGCGATCCGGTTGGTACAGCACAATATCCGCGAGATGATTACCCAAGGCACTCGGCACTCCTAGCCGTTCAAGAGCCTTGTTTTCGTAAATCAAGAGATTGTTTATCCTGTCATGCATGTATAGCAACACGCTATCGGGTACACGATACGGCACCAGCACCTCAAGAATATCCACCAACAATGAATTATGCCGCCCCGATGCATACGCGAATAACTCCCCATTCGCATGCTTGAGTGAAGATTTTATTTGTATGTCGCTTTCGTCTATCATAGAATCTCTCCTAGCCAGTATGTTAAACACGTTTAGAACCATACAAAGTATAAAAGAGAAACATGACATCTCCGCCATAGATTATTCGTCTTGCCCACATATGATTTCTCGATACGTGTCATGTACACATTACGAATAACGCATATTCACCATTACATCTACCTCATGTAGTATACACACATGGTAAGTGGTGCAAAAGAAGGAAAACTGGCGAAAATTCTTTATTCCGTCATGTCAGAACGCAAGATAAGTATACAAGGGTTAGCATCTATCGTTGGCGTACAACGACAAACATGCTATGCATGGTTACATGAGTATCAGCAACCTAAACTTGTTACACTGCGACGCTTAGCCATTGTCCTCAACATTCCACTTGCCGAACTCATTGCAGCATCCTACGAGGATATTGAAGGTACTCGCCTCGAATCAATAGTCCAAATATACCTTGCTCTACCAGACGACAGACGCCGTTTGCTTGAAAACATAGCAGCCGTATTCTACAAGGATAGCCAAAACAATGAGTAGTCCTCATAATTTTAGAAGTGGATAATAGCAGTGGATAGCAACTTTGAAGACCTTCCTATTTATTGGCAGAAGTCTTGTAACTGTCACCCATCGCATACAAACTGTTTGACACCGAAAGAATGGCTCAAATCTCAGATGGGCATCTGGCAATTTACCTATGAACATCGGGACATCCGAGACAAAACAAAACATCCTGCAACCTATCCTATAGCTCTCGCTAGACGTTGTATAGAATTGTTTTCTCACGAGGGAGAACTGATAGTAGACCCATTCGTTGGTAGTGGTACAACGCTTCTCGCAGCACGAGATGCAAATAGAAATGCTATTGGTTTTGACATTAATGCGGACTACATTGCTCTTGCTCAAGAACGTCTAAATCAACCTTTGCTTTTCGGAGAGACTAAACAACTTGCCGTCTTAGATGACGCACATAATATACCTAAATATCTGCGAACTAAGAGTATTTCGAGTATTATAACCTCACCGCCCTATGCCAATTTGCTCAACAGGAAACGGCAGAACAAAAGTCGTCGTAGCGACGTGAGGAAAAATGAGCAATACTTAAAGATAGAGCAGTATAGTCAACAAGCAGAAGATTTGGGAACGCAATCCCTAGAAGACTATACGAAATCCATTATTGACATATTTACGAGACTCCTACCTCTTTTAAAAGTCAAGGGACATTGCATTATTAACATTGCAGATATCTGGTTAGAAAATATGCGAACTACACTCCATATAATACTGATTGAAGCATTACGTTCAGTTGGCTTCGAGTTACGAAACATTATCATCTGGGACCGTATGAACATTGTAAATAACGTTGGTATCTTTGGTTGGCCTAACAACTACATCACGATGGGAACAACGTTTGAATATATCCTTGATTTTTGGCGTCCTGCATAGTGATACAAGAATCCATAGTGTTCCTCAGACACGAAATATTACATTCTATGCAAGGGGTAGTTGACTAAAAATGTTACTATACCTGATACTGAGACGTAAGAAATCTATGTGCAAGGAATGCGTATAGAGAAATACAAGAAAGTATCGCCTTATTCTATGACAAACTTTGAGAAGGGTAGTAGCTTGCAAGGGGTGCCAGACGTACCCTCTGCTATGGAACAGCAAGCATCTCCTGATGAAAACACACCTCGACACGAGCAAAAAGAAATTGCAGTTTCTACCCCTACAGCAGCACAACGCTTTGCTCAGGCGGTGTGGGGGCCACTCTTTGGGTTAGCAGTGAATCTTGTTCTTGTGGTGGTGAAAGTCATTGCAGGTCTTGCATCTGGGTCCGTAGCATTACTTGCTGATGCAGGTCACTCAGGAGCCGACGTTGTCAATAATACTCTTATTCTAGCCTCTCTCCTCTATGCTCGTCGTGGTGCCGATGAAACGCACCCCTATGGGCATGATCGTGCAGAAGTGCTAGCAGCCATTGCCTCGGCCTTCATTCTCATGGCAACGGGTCTCTTCTTTGGATGGGACTCCATTCAAAAAATCATCGCTGGGACTCCTGAACCATCGTTACTCGCTCTCTGGGTTGCCGTAGGCACACTGGTAATTAAACTGGTAGTGGCATGGATTGAGCAAGGTATTGGCAAGAGAGTGCAATCACAAGCAGTCCAAGCTGACGCTCGTGATAATCTAGCTGATGTGTTTAGTTCAGGAGCGGTAATTCTTGGCGTTATTGCAGCACAGTTCGGCAACTCACGGATGGACGGCATTGCAGGACTGGTCATCGCCTTTCTGATTCTGTTTAATGCCGTACAAATTGCGACAAAAGCTAGTCATGAACTACTCGATCATAACTTGGATACAAAGACACTCGAAGCGGTACGGAACGCCGCCAATCACGTTTCAGGAGTAACCGTTGTCGCAGTTACCGGACGCGAGCATGGCAGCGATGTTCTAGTAGAACTGAGCATACAAGTAGATGCACAGCTTACGGTTGCTCAAGGCGCGACATTAGCTGAAGAGGTGCGTCAAACGGTCTATACAGAGGTGCCTCATGTAGGCGATGTGGTCGTGGAACTCAATACCAACCATTTCGCACGTCTGCGCGGCAAACTTCGCTAAGCACCTTACCATAACGCAAATAAAAAACTTTAAATCAAACCCACTTGACAAATCCCAAATGTTCTGATAGTATGTTTCTACAGTGAAGCAAGAAACTTCACACATGTATGTACCCGTAGCTCAGTGGATAGAGCGATAGATTGCGGATCTATAGGCCGTAGGTTCGATCCCTATCGGGTACGCCTTTCTTTTGTCGGAGTGGTAACTATGCCATTCCGACATTTTTGATTACAGACTCTTTTTCTCCAATTTCATCAATATCTGGAATGAAATAATGCATGATACAATTCCGCCATACATAGGTATAGATATCGGTGGCACAAATACGCGCGTTGCCCTTTTTCAAACTTTGAATACACCACAGTGCAGTATCATAGCACGCTTCCCCACGTTTTCTTCTTATGAAGAGCAAATACAACACATCGTTACAGCCCTACAAGATGTATCCTCTATTGCTGGCATCGGCGTTTCCATCGGCGCACGGATTGCGAAGGACGGACGCTCGGTAGTCTTTGGGCCAAATGTGCCTGACTATGTCGGCAAGCCCTTTGCACAAGACCTTACAGGCCACTTTTCCTGTCCCGTACGGCTAGCACATGATACCGTATGTGGCTTGTTGGGTGAAAAGAATTTTGGAAGCATTCAACACGATGAACGGTGCGCGTATCTCACCGTCTCGACAGGCACAGGTGCCGCGATTCATCTACAAAAAGCAGGGATGAGACTGACGATTTCGATTGAGATTGGGCATCAACTGCTTGATGACAACACGCGCCAGTGCTTGTGTGGGCAGGTGGGATGCTTGGAAACGTATACAGGCGGCAGACAATTAGAGCTACGGCTAGGAAAACCACTTACACAGGTAACAGACGCCGAGTTTTGGGAAACGTTCAGCGAGAAGTTAGCACTGGGCCTCGTCAATCTCGCTCAACTTACAAAGGTCGAGACGATTGCAGTAAGTGGTGGTATTGTTCTGTCACGACCTTTTTTGCTTGAACGTATACAGTCTCTCGTCAATGAGAAATTGCAAAATGCGACACTTATGCTACGTCTAGCACACCTAGGCGAAAACGCGCCGATTGTGGGAGCGGCCTTGTTGCTCGCAACACCAGAAGAGACGATTTTGCATTAATGGAGTGAGAAAGGATTTCAAATTATGGCTATTCGAGTGTGTGTAGCAGGAGCGACAGGCTGGACGGGTAGTGCGGTGACAGGTGCCATCTTAGCATCAAGCGAATTTCAACTTGTGAGTGCCGTTGCTCGCCAACAAGCAGGCAAAGATATTGGGAAAGTGCTGGGTCATAGTAGTGCCAACGTAAACATTGTTGCCTCGCTAGAAGAGGCACTAGCGACACCAACAGATGTCCTCATTGACTATACCAGACCTGACGTGGTGAAGAAACACGTTCTAGCGGCACTGGACAAAGGCGTACGCGTGGTCGTTGGAACGTCCGGGCCTACGGCAAGCGATTACACAGATATTGAACAAAGAGCAGAGGCTCAAAAACTCGGAGTCATTGCGGCAGGCAACTTCTCCATAACGGCAGCCCTAGCGAAACATTTTTCCCTGATTGCGGCTCAGTACCTGCCATCCTGGGAGATTCTTGATTACGCCAGCGCTGCAAAAATTGATGCACCTAGCGGAACTACGCGTGAACTTGCTGAAGAACTCGCAGCCATCTCTCAGAACCAGTTGGGAGTTGCGCTTGAAAATACGCATGGTCCCAAAGAGGCGCGAGGGGCAACAATTGACGGGACACAAGTTCATTCAATACGCCTACCAAGTTACGTGATTGCGTTTGAAACGATCTTTGGGTTGCCCGATGAGCGTCTGAGTATTCGCCATGATGCAGGGTCTGGTGCCCAGCCATATGTGAGTGGTACGCTCCTCGCAGCACGGAAAGTGCTAGAGGTGAATGGACTGGTACGCGGATTAGATCGACTCCTTTTTCACTGAAAACACGATGACGAAAAATTAGGCTGCTAAACTAGCTTGGCTCGGTAGGGGCAGCAATTCATTGCGCCCAATGATGGGTTGAGAAGGGTCCACATTGGAGCGAGAAAATCGTCGCCGACGTGTTGCCCACCACCTCCATCATTGGGCGCAATGAATTGCTGCCCCTACCGATGTATAGGCACTGTTCCGATATATGACAGTAGAAACACACATGAAAATGCTGTGGTGAGGAAGAACCAAACTACTTCTAATTATTGTTGGAGGAGTGGGATTATGAGTACATCGAATAAGTATACGAGAGAGGCACGGCAAGCATTCGCGTATGCGCGCGAAGAAGCTGTACGCTTGAAACATAGATCGGTTGGGCCAGAACATGTGCTGCTGGGACTACTAAAATTGAACGACACACTCATCGAGAGCTTATTTTTATCGCTCCACGTGAGTACGATGCGTGTCGCGCAAGCTATAGAATTTGTGATGGGACGTGGTACGAAGGGGCATAGCAATGAGCCTGCCTTGAATACTGCCGCACGTCACGTTATTACCTATGCTGAAACGGAGGCAGCGCGAGCGGCAAGCGACCTTATTGGTGTTGAGCATCTTTTGCTTGGTATCTTTGGTGAAGAGAATGGCATCGCGGCAGGAGTATTGGGTAGCTTTAACATGTCGATTGAGGCAACGCGTGAGCAGCTTGCGACAATGACACCGATTGGACTTGAGCAAGTGCTGTACTCGAAACAGTATCAGGCTCGCTACGACGCGACACCGACCCTGAACCAAGTTAGCCGCGATCTCACAGCTGCCGCTATTGCTGGAACGCTTGACCCCATGATTGGGCGCGAGGATGAGCTAGAACGCACCATGCAAATTCTTTCGCGTCGCTCAAAGAACAACCCTGTGTTGCTTGGCCCCGCAGGTGTCGGGAAAACAGCGATTGCCGAGGGGCTGGCGCAACGTATCCTCGATGGCAAGGTTCCCGACACGCTCTCCAATAGACGTGTTGTCGCGCTTGATGTTGCGATGCTCACAGTAGGCACCAAGTTTCGGGGCGACTATGAAGAGCGTCTGAAAAAGATTATGCAAGAGATTATCACAGACAAGGGCATTATCATCGTCATTGATGAACTGCATACATTGATGAGTAGCGGTGTCGCGGAAGGTTCGATAGATGCAGCAAATCTCTTCAAGCCTATGCTAGCGCGTGGAGAGTTTCAATGTATCGGAGCCACAACCTATGACGAGTATCGGAAGACGGTAGAGGGCGATCCGGCGTTAGAACGCCGCTTCCAGCCAATACAGGTACGCGAGACGAACGCGCAGGAGACGAGCGATATTCTACGTGGCTTACGTTCGCGCTATGAGGCGTTTCATCATGTCACGATCAGCGACGAAGCACTGGTGGCGGCGGTACGGCTGTCTTCACGCTACATCCAAGGCCGCTATCAGCCCGATAAGTCTCTTGATCTAATAGATGAGGCCGCGGCACGTATTGGTGTACAGCGTACTGTGGTACCGGAGGACATTCGGCGCATACGTGACGAAATTGTTATAGTGCAGCGTGACAAAGAGCATGAGATTCGCCAGCATAACTTCGCGCTCGCCTCACTACATCGTGGACAAGAACTGCGCCTACGGCAGGATTTACGCACGCATGAACATGTATGGCAGAGCAAGCAGCAAGAAAACATGCCGGTGGTAGGCGAGCAGCAGATCGCAGAGATCGTTGCCAAGTGGACAGGTATTCCTGTAACACAGATCGCCTCAGTAGAGGCACAACGCTTACTCATGCTGGAAGAAGAGTTGCATACGCGCGTTATTGGACAACATGAGGCAGTACAGGCAGTCGCAAAAGCGATACGCCGTTCACGCACAAATCTACGAAATAGCCAGCGTCCAATTGGTTCGTTTCTCTTTGTTGGTCCAACTGGCGTCGGCAAGACCGAGTTAGCGCGTGCGTTGGCAGGAACGCTTTTTGGTGATGAGGATGCGTTAGTCAAGCTTGACATGTCCGAGTTCATGGAAAACCATACGGTTTCGCGCCTCATCGGTGCGCCTCCTGGATATGTCGGGTATGATAGCGCGGGTCAGTTGACCGAAGCCGTCCGTCGTCGCCCGTATAGTGTTGTCTTGCTCGACGAAATTGAAAAGGCACATCCCAAAATCTTTGATCTGCTCTTACAGATTCTCGATGATGGTTGCCTGACTGATACACATGGGCAAACGGTAGATTTCCGCAACACTCTTGTGATCATGACCTCCAACGTGGGGACAGCATATGTCAAAGCCAACGAAATGGCCTTTACTCCGCGTCGTCGTAATAGAGAAGAGGAGGCAAGCATAGCTCACGAGAGGATGCGTGATGCCGTTACACCTGCATTAAAAGAGATGTTCAAGCCTGAATTGCTCAACCGTATCGACGAGATCGTGCTTTTTCATGCGTTAGAGCAGACCCACCTGCATGAGATTGTCAATATCATGATCGCGCAAACGCAAAAACGCCTCCTGGAACAATCCATCACAATGGAAGTGAGTACGGAGGCTCGTAACCTGTTGGTAAAACACGGCTATGATCCTGTATATGGAGCACGTCCACTAAGACGAACTGTGCAGCGTATGCTAGAGGACATGCTAGCGGAGGCGATTTTGCAGGGGATGTGCGTGCCAAATGATGCGATTGTTGTTGATGTTGTTGATAACCAACTGAGTTTGAGCCGGACGACACTCATGATAGCAGAGATGGCAACGACTAATAGTAAATACGAGGCGGCGTAAACGACAGGGAGACCTTTGTAGTCTCCCTGTCGTCGATGTGTAGGGACCATAATTCATTACGCCCTGTTCCTGACGCACATAGATGCAGAACGTGGAAATACTAGCATTGATGTGCTCGTTTGGCAGGTCAATGCTCAGCAGGGCGTAATGAATTATACCCCTACAGCTATATCATCTTAATCGCGCTACTACTGGCGCAAATGCCTCTATAGAGCTATCAGGAATGACAAAGTGTGAAGCGGAAAGCTTTCTGACTTTTTATCACGATGACCTCTTTCTACTATTTTGTTGTCAAGAGCGTGTACAACGAGAATAGAGCATTTTCGAGGGAAAAACTATCTATTTCTTGCTTTCAAATTTTCCTTTACGCATATGAAGCTGTATTTAGGAGAATCGAGAACATAGGATACGAAATTTGCCGTATAATGAACCCGTATAGGACGGTTCACACGTGTAAAAGATGACACAACTAAGAGACTCGTCTTGTACTGAATAGTGACAATGAGAAAGGATTTCTATAATGGAACTTGGATTGGTTGGCCTGGGGCGCATGGGTGCGAACATGGCAAAACGCTTATTGAACAATGGTCATACCGTGATTGGCTCTGCGCGTCGTGATAGCACTGTGCAGGGTGCCTTGAAAGAGGGCGCAATTACAAGTGGCACAACCTCACTTGAGGAACTTGTAAAGCAGCTTAAACAGCCGCGTACAATCTGGTTGATGGTCCCTGCCGCCTCTGTTGATGCAACGCTTGAAGTACTTATTCCACTGCTTTCAAAGGATGATGTGATTATTGACGGTGGTAACTCCTACTATCATGACGACATCCGTCGAGCTAAGACACTCAAAGAGTTTGGCATTCATTACCTCGACGTTGGCACGAGTGGTGGTGTATGGGGCTTGGAGCGTGGTTATTGTCAGATGATTGGCGGTGAAGACGACATTGTGAAGCGTCTCGATCCCATTTTCTCAACTCTCGCCCCTGGTGTTGGTGCTGTGGAACGTACACCTGGACGTGAGAAGATTCAGGGAAGCACGGCAGAGCAGGGTTATTTACACTGTGGACCAACTGGCGCAGGTCATTTTGT
>CAXUIS010000009.1:0-4048 GCA_964250915.1 uncultured Ktedonobacteraceae bacterium
CGTTTGCCCCACCACCCCCATCTTTGGGCGCAATGAATTGCTGCCCCTACCGAAAAATTGTATGAAAACAATGATTTCCTTATGCACTATTATAGCATTTATCGACACAAACTTGTAGGGTTGCACCCATTTCTACAGGCGTTCGGGATGCTTCTTGCGCCAGTAGCGCATGTAGCCCTGCACCGTCATAGCGTAGTTAGTGGCGATTTCGTAGCGTTTCAGAGCGTTAGGATCATCGGTGACACGTTGCAGTTCTGGTTCGGTGTGAGCGATGAGCAAAGCTAGTATCTCTTGTTCCTCTTTGCCGTTACGCATGGCTTCCAGTACATAGTTCCCCCATGAAATGAGTTGCTCACGTAGCCGTTCAAGGTGTTGTGTCGCATCGTGTGTGGGACCGAAATGCCCTAGATAGAGGACATCGGGGCGCAGCTTTTTAATCGTGTCCATACTGTTCGACCATGCTTCAATGTCTATATCAGGTGGTGGTGTCGGTGGACGCACATAATCCACGCCTTGCAGACGTACCCCTGCCGTATCACCCGCGAAAAGTTCGCCAGAATGAACATCAAAGAAGATAACATGGTGCACCGCATGACCGGGTGTGTAGTGGACCTCTAAACGCCGACCAGCGACATTCAGCACATCTCCATCTTCGAGAGTTTGCAAACGGTCAGCAGGCGTTGACTCAATCTCGCCCCATAATTGCTGCATTCGTTCTCCGTAGATACGCGTCGCGCTAGCAACAACTTTTGTCGTGTCGAGCAGATGCGGAACACCCTTGCTATGTGCATAGACCTTCGCTCTCGGCATAAGCTTGACGAGCGAACCAACGGAGCCAGCATGGTCAAGATGTACGTGCGTTGCGAGTAGATGTGTAACATCCTCTGGATTGAAGCCCGCTTGTCTAATGGCATCAAGCAATGGTCCCATCATACTGCCCGGTCCTGGGTCGATGATGGCTAGCTCGTTACCTCCTGCGAGCAGGTAGGACCCGATGATCTCTTCTTCGCCTAGAAATGGCAATGAAATTTGCCATGTAACGGAGTTTAACGGAGTAACGGTCGTCATAGGAGCGGCTCCTTCATGAAAAAGGGCATTCTACCCCTTTAAAATCGTTTCTTTATGTCTGTATATGTTCCATTCTACGATACCTGACACTCTCATTGCTACAGAATAGCCTTTTGCTTCGTCTTATAAGGAAAGAACATATTGTAGGGGTAGGATAATGAATATAACAGGGTTATATAGACGGTAGGGGCAGCAATTCATTGCGCCCAAAGATGGGTCGGGAGGAGGTTACGCTGCCATGAAATGCGTCTTGGGGACGTTTGCCCTGCCACCCCCATCTTTGGGCGCAATGAATTGCTGCCCCTACCGATTATGTAAGTATTCTTGTTAGACATCATTAGTCTCTACATGAATGAGATGTAACAGATGGAGGTATAGCGAGTGGAAGGTGACTCTACAGCCTTGTTGGGAGTAGCTGAGATTGCAACACAGTCACATGTTGTCAATGCCTATTTAGAGGATGAGAGGACAATTGTTGTCAAATTGTCCAATACGTTGACGCTGCCCTTTGCGGCCAATGGCGTGCTAGTGACAAATCAGACGAGTGACACAACGATTTCAGTCACAGACGTTGATATTGTGCAGCCGCGACAGGTCGTACTGGTTGGAGACCTACAGGAGGCGTTGGGCGCGAAGGGCGATTGGAACCCGACCGATGTAGACACCTCGATGACGAGGGTGAACGCGAATCTGTATCAGTTTACAGGGAGCTTGCCTGCTGGTACCTATAACTATAAGGTCGCGTTCGATGGCACATTTGATGGTGCATTACCATATAGTAATGCGGTTCTGGTGGTACCGGAGGGTGGTGCGAAAGTAACATTTTCTTATGTCCCTTACGATTTCATTACGAAGCAACGTGAGACATACGACTCCATCAATACGCCGAACATCTCGTTTCCAACCTCAACCGATGGTGTACAGACCGATCTTGTGGCGGTGACGCTGGCAGATGCCGCCAACGTTACCGATACGTTAGTGATTGCACTCAATGGGCATGGACAGAATAGCGTCATGCCACGCGGCGTGTTGAACGCGTCAACCTATACGTACACGGGTGATGATCTGGGAAGTGTCTATTCATCTGAAGCAACATCGTTTCGTCTATGGGCACCTACCGCATCGGATGTGCAGGTATTGCTCTATGACAGCGAGTTGGGTGGCTTGACACGACAAGTAGCAATGCAAAGAGGTGAGCAGGGAACGTGGTATGCGCAGGTACAAACTGACCTCGACAACTGGTACTATCTCTATCTGCTCACGATACACGGTGTCACACAAACGGCGGTTGACCCCTATGCACGAGCGATTTCTATCAATGGCTTGCGCGGCATGATCGTCAATCTTGCAACAACAAACCCAGAAAGTTGGGACACGGATACATATAAGATGCTGGCACATGCTGTCGATGCTGTTATCTATGAATTGCATGTCCGTGATTTCTCAATTGCACAGAACTCCGGTATGGCGAATAAGGGCCGCTATCTTGCCTTTACCGAACGTGGCACACAGGGACCTGATAATGTGGTGACAGGCGTTGATAGCCTCCTGCAATTGGGTATCAGCCATATACAGGTATTGCCAGTTGAGGAGTTTGCGAGCGTCGATGAGAATGCACCCGACCAATATAACTGGGGTTATGACCCTCGTAACTATAATGTACCTGAGGGCGCATACGCGACAACACCACATGGCACTGCACGTATTAACGAGTTCAAGCGGCTAGTACAGAGTTTACATAAAGCCAACCTTGGCGTGATTATGGATGTTGTCTATAACCACACCTATGCGATGTTGGACTCCGATTTTAACAAGATTGTGCCGCACTATTATTACCGTACCGACTACGCAGGCAACTACACCAATGGCTCCGGTGTGGGCAATGAAATTGCGACTGAGCGTCCAATGGTGCAGAAATTTGTATGCGACTCGTTAAAATATTGGGTGCAACAGTATCATATTGATGGTTTCCGTTTTGACCTGATGGCACTGCTCGGCGTTGAGACGATGAAAAAGGTGGCGGAAGACCTGCATGCACTCAATCCCAATGTCCTGCTCTATGGTGAGCCGTGGACTGGTGGTGGTTCCTCGTTACCAGGAGGACAACTGGCGACAAAGGGACAACAAAAAGGGCTTGGTTTTGGCGTCTTCAATGACGATATGCGTAATGCATTGGTTGGCAGTATGTTTGACGCGCACAATTCAGGCTTTCCAACGGGTGCATGGAATGAGGCAGGCGCGATTAGAGTTGGTGTGATGGGTAGCATAGACACCTTTACGGCTGCTCCCGGTGAGACGCTCAACTATGCAACCAGTCACGATAACTATACGCTGTGGGACAAGATCGGGCTGAGTAACGGCAGCGATCCAGAGTATGATCGTATACTGATGAATCAGCTTGTGCAAGCTATTGTACTTACCTCACAAGGAGTGCCCTTTATACAGGGTGGCGATGAATTTTTACGTACAAAGGGTGGCAACGACAATAGCTATAACGCAGGTGATGCCGTCAATCGGTTCGAGTGGGAGCGCAAATCACAGCATATGGATGTGTTCAACTACTATGCTGGCCTCATCGCCTTACGCAACAATCATCCCGCGTTCCGCATGTCCTCGGCTGACGATGTACGCAAGCATCTTACGTTTCTAAGCAGCCCTGATAATACCATCGCGTTTCAACTCATGGGACATGCTAACGGCGATTCATGGGCCAATATTCTTGTGATTTATAATCCTACGAAAGCCAATGTAGTCGTTTCGTTGCCAGAGGGACATTGGACTATCGTTGGGACACAAGGGCATGTGGGCGAGACTCCGCTAGGGCAAGCCGCTGGCACAGTGGTTGTTCCTGGTATTGCCTGTGAGATTTTGTACCAAAACGCTCAATAATAGAGAGAAACCAGGGCACCCGCAAGGGGATGCCCCTCCCATACACGAATGAGGTTGTAACACATGGTAATATGGGAGGGGCATCCCCTTG
>CAXUIS010000009.1:4058-45654 GCA_964250915.1 uncultured Ktedonobacteraceae bacterium
TTTCTTTTAAAAACATTTAAATTTGGGGGGGCCCCCCGGGGGGCGGCTGCCCTGGTAGCAATCCTATGGCTACTTCTTGGCAGAAATCGCTTTTGCCTGTGTGAACAGCAGCAGATAGTCTCGACCTCCAGCTTTTGAGTCTGTACCGGACATATTGAAGCCTCCGAAAGGATGAACGCCGACAAGCGCACCTGTAGATTTGCGGTTGAAGTACAGGTTGCCGACGTGAAACTCTTGCTCGGCGCGTGCGATGCGCTGTGCATCGTTCGTGTAGAGCGAACCAGTCAGGCCAAATTCAGTATCATTGGCGATGTGTAGAGCGTCGTCAAAGTCTTTAGCTTTGATGAAGGTCAGCACGGGACCAAAGATCTCTTCTTGTGCGATACGTGCATGTGGGTCTACGTCGGCGATGATGGTTGGCTCGATAAAGTAGCCAGGGCCGGAATGTCCACCGCCGAGGACGAGCCGCCCTTCCTGCTTGCCAATCTCGATATAGTCAACAATTTTCTGCATCGCGTTCTCATCGACCACCGGACCCATATAGGTAGTTGGCTGGGTGACATCGCCCATCGTTAATTGTCTTGCCTTCTCAACTACCTTCTGTAGTACCTCGTCATAAACCTTATCCACGACGATTGCACGTGAGCCAGCCGAGCACTTTTGTCCCTGGAAGCCAAATGCTGAGAAGACGATAGCAGTTGCTGCGGCCTCAAGGTTTGCAGTCTCATCGACGACAACAGCATCTTTACCGCCCATCTCAAGAATAGTACGCTTAAGCCAGCGTTGTCCCGGCTGATGCTTTGCCGCCAGTTCGTGAATGTGTAAGCCGACCTCGCGTGAGCCTGTGAAGGAGATGAAGCGTACCTGTGGACTCTCGACAAGTGTATCGCCGATGACGCTACCAGAGCCTGTAAGGAAGTTAACCACGCCTGCTGGTAGTCCGACCTCTTGGAGAATACGGATAAACTGATACGCGATGGCAGGGGATGTACTTGCAGGTTTGAGAATAACAGTGTTGCCTGTGACAAAGGCCGCGCTGGTCATGCCTGCCATAATTGCGTTCGGGAAGTTCCAGGGCGGAATGACGGCACATACGCCAAGCGGAATATAGACAAGCTGGTTATCCTCACCCTCGATCTTTGTGATGGGTTGCTCCTCGGCGAGACGCAACATCTCGCGTGCATAGAACTCTAAGAAGTCAATGGCCTCTGCGGTCTCGACATCCGCCTCAACCCAGCTCTTGCCGACTTCGTAAATCATCCACGCGTTGATGTAGTAGCGTCGTTGACGCATGAGTTCTGCTGCTTTAAAGAGATAATCGGCGCGCTCCTGTGCTGGTACACGTTTCCATGTCTCGAAGGTCGCGGCGGCGGCCTGAATTGCCTCCTGCGTCTGCTCGATAGTGGCGCGTCCAAAGTTCCCTATAATCTCGTCAGGTTGCGATGGATTGACCGAGGCGAATGTCTGCTCAGCCTGGATTTTCTTGCCACCGATGATGAGTGGGTAGGTTTGACCTAACTCGCTTTTGACCTGCGCAAGTGCGGAGGCTTGTGCGCTTTTGTGTTCCTCTTGCGAGAAATCAAGAAATGTTTGATTTATAAAGGGTCCATGCTCTTTTGTTGTTACGTGTGTTGTCGTTTTTTCAAATACTTTTGCCATGAATATTTGCTCCTTGATAACACGTCATTGTGTTGATAATACGGGGAATAGAAACGAGGGTGTGCTGAAGCAGACCCGTACAATTGCATGTATTGTATCACAGGAGGAAGGGAACCATGCAATAAAACGGTAGGGGCAGCAATTCATTGCGCCCAAAGATGGGGGCGGTGGGGTTCGGCGCGAGCATAGCGAGCCTACTATACTTCTTTCGTTTCGGTATCTTACCTGAAAGATGCTTTATTGCTTTACAGGCTCACTAGGCTTGCGCGTTCCCCCACTACCCCCATCTTTGGGCGCAATGAATTGCTGCCCCTACCGAATCTGTGGTTAGACCTCTACATGCAATGTATTCACTCTTCCCCTATCCATATCAATCACCCGTATCGCACTATTATTTGTATCAGCAACATACAATAGACCATTCGCATATGCCAACCCGCTTGGCTCGTTGAACTCGGCCTCTTGTAAAAGACCGTCTTTGAAACCAGCCATGCCGCTACCTGCAAATTGCTTGACTTCGCGGGTCTGTGGGTCAAGGACTTTGATACGGTTGTTATAGGTATCGGCAAGATAAACGAGTTCATCTATGACGCACAGTGCTTGCACATGTTGGAGTAGAGCGTTATCGCCGATGCCATCTACATCGCCAAAGTCGAAGAGACCTGTACCAACAAGAGTGCGTACCTGTTTGTCACCTGTAAGCGCAATAGCTCGTACCGCGCTGGTTTCGCTATCCGCGACATAGAGCGTATCGTGACCGAGCGAGAGACCATTGGGTTGCGCGAAAAAGCTCTCTTCATAGAAACCATCGTCTATACCCTCTGGTCCCATGCCTGCGAACGGCTCTAACTCTTGTGTATCGAGGTGTAGCACAAAGATACGATGTGTGCCAGCCATCGCAATATAGAGATTGTTTTCGGAAAGGGCGAGGTCCCACGGAGAACTTAGCGCAACCTGGATTGCAGGTCCACTCGTGGGTGTGCGCACGACGCCATATTGTTGCCCTGTTCCCGCGATTGTCTCAACTCGTTGCGTGTTCAGATTCACTCGACGAAGCGTATGGTTCTCAGTATCCGCGACATATAAGGTATCACCAGAAAGCGTGACGCCTTGGAGTCGATTGAATTGGGCTTGCTCATAAGAACCATCGACGTTGCCTTCCTTGCCTGTTCCGATGATGGAGCGTACTCTGCCACTCAGGTCTGTTTCAACTAGACGATGATGTGTCGAGTCGCTGATGATAAGACGGTTCGCGGACACATCTACGGCTACTTTGCCTGGAAAGGCGAGAAAGGATTGCGTAATGGTCTCACGTGCAAATCGTAATGGGCGATGGTCGAGCAAGCCTAGTGCCTCGAACTCTTCAACCATTGGACGAAGAAGTGCTATCCCTGTTTGTGGTGGAAGCTCGCCCTCATGCCGTTCAAGCACGCGCCCTTCTGGACTGATAAAGATAAGAGTAGGCCACGCACGAACGGCATATTGCTTCCAGAGATACATCGAGCGGTCATTGACGACAGGATGGTCAACGCCATAACGTAGCACAGCGTCACGCACGGTTTCCGTGAACTTCTCATTAGGAAACTTTGGCGAATGCACACTGATGATTGCCAGTTCGTTGTGAGGAAAGGCCACCTCTATTTCACGCAGTTGCGCAAGTGCATGCATACAGTTGATACAACAAAACGTCCAAAAATGCAGAATAACGATATGCCCACGTAGTTCTTGTAGGCTAATAGGAGCATCGCTATTGATCCAATCGAGATGTTGTGGAAAGTCGGGTGCGCGTACCTCGCCACGAAATCGTGGAGTTGCCATGAGAGTTTGTACCTTCCCAGATTATTACCTTAATAGTTACCGACACAAGATCGCGTCAGAGGTTAACGCGAGCAACATCATGCCAATACACAGCAAAACGACGCCTGTCCAACCTAACCAGAGGAAGGCGAAGCCAGGGACAACGGCACCAATACTACCACCAAAATAGTAGAGCGAGAGATACATAGATGCGGCAGTCCCTTTGGCCTTTGTCGATAGCTCGCCAAGATACAGGTTCGCCGATGGCACAATGGAGAACATGCCCAACGTCAGCAAACTCAGTCCACCTATGGTGACAGGCAGTATTGGAATGAGGGTGATGAGCAAGCCGACGACAGCAAAGCCGATGCTGCATGCAATGGTGAGCCGTGAGCCAATGCGTCCAGCGATGGTACCCGCAAGAGGTGAGCCGATCCCTGTAAGCCAGAGCAAATAGACAAGGCTCAAGTCAATCGGTGGAAGGCGAAATTGTGGTCCGGTCAGGTAGTATGGTAAATAGGTGAAGACGCCGATAAAGCCGAAGAAACTACAAAAGCCAATGGTAAAAGCTCCAACGAGGCGTCGGTTATGTAGATGCATGCCCATATCGCGCAGCGTTTGCAACACAAACGATGTTCCCTGCACCGGAACAGCTTTGATACGTTTCTTACTGTACGTCTCTGGCAAGAAAATCCACATGAACGTGGCGGCAATGAGCGTGGGTAGAACAAAGGCGAAGAGCGCGATATGCCAGTTGTATATTCCTGTCAGGCTGGCACTGCCAACACGTGCGAACAGGCCACCGAGTACTAGACCGCTGGCGTAGATACCCATTGCTAGTCCACGTCCACGCCCCTCAAATTCCTCATTGACATAGGGTATGGCAACACTCGTCAGTCCTGGCATCAAGAGTCCTTGTAGCGCACGAAGTATGACGAGAGTGGCGAAATTCGGTGCGAAACCGCAGAGCAGTGTTGGAATGGCGACGAGAAAACTTGCCCATACCATCACTGGCTTGCGTCCCACAATGTCGGAAAGAGGTCCATAAAAGAGTGAGCCAATGGCTACCGATAAAACAAGTACAGATACAGTTAATCCTGCTGTTGGCGCGCTGACATGAAAATCATGGCTGAGCGTGGGCAGAATGGCCTGTGTGGTGTACATGTTAGCGAAGACAAAAGCAGGAGCAAGAAAGAGCGTCACAAGTGTTCCTATAGGTGGTTGGTGCTTTTGGACTTGTGCTGTGATAGTACTGGACATGTGTTGCTGAAGCCTCCCTCTTCGTGTATCTTATCACATTGCTTCGTCAATATTTATGGTAAGATAGGTCTGTTAGATGTGTTTCTGTACACTCTATTTCCCCAATGTTACATATTTTGTGGTAAATAGAGAGAAGAAAAGTTTTACACCTATTGTCAAAGGAGGGCCTCTACCATGCCAAATCAGAACAACGAGCAGGGCAACCAAAACACATTGCCGATTAGCCACGAGCAAGTGGATCAGTTGAAGAATCAGGCCGAGCAAAAGATTGATGAGACCATCGACCAACTCGCGCAGAAGATTCCAGGCGGAACTCAGTTTAGTGGACAAGCGAAAGAGGCTATGTCGGGTGTCCTCGACAATCTTGAGAAGCAGGCCGAGGAGCAAGGTGGCAATATCCTGGGTAATCTTGGCAACTCCATTGGCGGTATCTTCGGTCATCACAACGAAGAGAAGAAATAATAAGGAACGATGAAAATGGATATGTGCGTTGTGTATAGCTTGCCATACACAACGCACATATCCATTTTCATCGTTCCTTGCCTCACGTAGTATAATAAGAAAGTATTGTTATGTGAGGAGTAGAGAAGCACACTATTATGGCAGAGACACGACAGGAATTTCCGATAGAGCTACAGTTGCGTAAGGACATTCAGGAGGCGCAACGTTCACGTAGCCAACTGAAGCTTGATACGCTGCGCATGGCACTGGGTGCCATTCACAATCTTGAGGTTGCGCGTACTGATCGCAAAAATCCAGACTACGGTAAGCCGTTGACTGAGGCCGATTGTCTAAAAGTCCTCGAACAAGAGGTGAAGAAGCGCAATCAGGCTATCCCTTTTTATAAGCAGGGAGGACGCCCCGAACTTGCGGAAAAAGAGCAGCAAGAATTAGATATTCTTCAAACATACCTCAGTTCATCACAGATGAGTGAGGATGAGATACGCACCATCGTAACACGTTTGGTCACAGAAAATGGCAAAGAGTTCCGGCGCGTGATGCCGCTCGCTGCTAAAGAGACGAAGGGCCGAGCAAGCGGTGCACAGGTGCAGCAAATCGTTAAGGAATTAACACAATAAGAGTAAAAAGCAACGAAAGAGCAATTTCGCCTAGCGAAATTGCTCTTTCGTTGCTTTTTACTCTTGCCGAATCGGTGATAAAGGCCATGCCTTCTTGTCCGCGTCGTAAGTCGAAACGCACGTCGTTCAAGTAGGTTGTCTTCAACGCGACATCTTGCGGAAACAAAATTTTCTTGAAAATGCGGTTGGTTTGTAGGTCAACCCCTACAAGTTTGGGTCCACCGTACGATGTTGGTTGAAACATTGGACTGCCCGTGTCAAGAAGCCATAGGCGATTCTTCGGGTCAACAACCACGCTCTGTACCGAGACCAGGGCAGCTGAGGGATCGTTGGGATTAGTATTATTCGTCTCCTGATCGGGATAAGCTGTTGCCTGACCGTCCTTGATCTCAGCTACTGTGAAGTCAATCTTGTCTCCCCACTTGGGATAGCACACAAAGATGCGTCCATCGTGTGACACGGTGACACCAGTAGGCATGGGTCCAGTGAAGTGCGCTACTGGCTCAATGCTGCTAACTGACTCATCGTGTGGCAGGGTTTGTGCCTGTGTTGTCATAGTTCCTCGTCTCCTCGTTCTTAATTTTCCAATAACAACACGAAAAGGGAGGAAGAAGTGTGACAACCACGCGTACTGTAGTGAATTAGATACGTACATTTTTATGCTAGGAGGCTGTCGATGTGGTGCCTTAAAAAACTCCAATATTAAGTATTTATCGTTGCTTAGGGAAAATTGTCTGTGTATGTGCCTTTCTAAAGGACGTTTCGTTGTATGGTTTAGAAATGAGATGGTGGAGACTTATTTGTTGTAAAGATAGAGCGATACAGAGGGCATTGTGAATAAGCATAGAAATATAATTTTTGAAGGGGGACAAGGGCACCCGCAAGGGGATGCCCCTCCCATGTTACGACGTGTTACGATTCTATTCGTGTATGGGAGGGGCATCCCCTTGCGGGTGCCCTTGCTTTTCTGTTGTCTCCTCCTTTGCCTCAGCGCGTGTTCCTCATCGCCTACTCCATCCAATACAACGCATACCACGCCTAGCCCTACAGCAACTATGAAGCATCTCACGCCTACACCTACAGCGACGCCTGGACCGATGGTGACGAGTATACCGCTCTCCAATACCGACATTGCGGCGCGTATGGTCAAAGGTATGACGCTCGACCAGAAATTGGGCCAGATGGTGATTGTGGAGTTTTACGGTTCGACGCTGAACAGTGATCTTGTTCAGATGATACAAACAAACGCTATAAGCGGTGTGCTGATTGAGAATAAGAACGGCAATGCACAGACTCGTACGCAACTCACCTCCTTAACTCAAGGAATGCAAGGACAGGCACGCATTCCTTTATTTGTGACGACCGACTATGAGGGTGGCGTGGTCAACGAATTGCGTCAGATTACAGGCGAACGTCCCTCGAATGCCGATGTTGGAGCAACCAACAATCTCCAAACGGCCTACAATGCTGGTAATGGAGCGGCAAACGATTTGACCGCGCTTGGTCTTAATGTCAATTTCATGCCAATCGTCGATATTTTGACCAATCCCAACAATCCAGGCTTGCCTCGTCGCTCTTTCGGCAACAATCCAACGCTTGTGACAAACATGGGACGCGCCTATCTCAAAGGCTTAAGTGACGGAGGTATCGTGGGTTGCCTCAAGCACTTTCCAGGATTGGGTAGTGCCAATCTCGACCCACACTTGTCATTACCGTACATGAATCGTAGTGTCGCAACGCTGAACGCCGTTGACCTCGTACCTTATCGTGTCATGATTAACGAGGGTATTGTACCGATGGTGATGGTAACGCACATTCTCAATCCACAGCTTGACCCCAAACTTCCTACCTCGCTTTCACCAAACGTGGTGACAGGGTTGTTACGCAATAACCTTAACTTCAAGGGTGTAATAATCAGCGATACACTATGGATGGGTGGTATCAGCAACACGTATACATTAGCACAAGCGGCAGTGTTAGCGGTTAAGGCTGGGACCGACTTATTGCTTGGCCCAAGAGGTTTAGCGGAAACGCAAACAATGCTTTATGGCTTGAAGCAAGCTGTGTTGCATGGAACATTGACACAGAGCCAGATAGACGCATCCGTGACTCGTATTCTAGCCCTCAAACTCCAATATAAAATACTGTCACACACGTATGCACTCCAAATGGCTGGTGTGCTAGGCTCCGGCGAGTCTCGTGGGGATGTTGGTGATGGGCAAGTTAGAGGGTTAGCTGAGGGAGATGTGAGGAGTTTTCGACAATAGTTTTTTCGTTTCTTAACCATTTCGCAACCACATCTATTCTTCTTTATTATCATCCTTCGTATCTTCCTCGTCCAATTCCTTCATTATCTTCACATCCTGCTTGCTGCTCACGTCTACCTGTGCAAACAAATCTGGGCGTCTCTCTCTCGTCTTCCTCAAAGACTCTTTACGGCGCCAACGGTTGATTTGGGCATGGTTGCCGGAGAGGAGTACGTCGGGGACACGCCAGCCACGAAATTCGGCGGGGCGTGTGTATTGAGGATATTCTAAAAGGTTGTTGCTATGCGACTCGTCATCGGTTGAGCCTTTGGTGAGGACGCCAGGGAGCAGACGACTGATGGCATCGACGAGAATCATGGCTCCAATTTCGCCACCCGTCAATACGTAGTCGCCGATGGATATTTCATCAGTCACCAGATGTCGGATGACACGTTCGTCGATACCTTCGTAATGTCCACATACGAGGGTGATACGAGTTTTCTGCGCGAGTTCACGAGCTATACTTTGGTTGAAGAGGCGACCTTGTGGTGTGAGTAGAATAATAGGACCACCCTGATGTACAGCTTCGATTGCCGCAAAAATTGGATCAGGTTTCATAACCATACCCGCACCACCACCATAGGGATAATCATCCACCATGTGATGCTTATCGGTGGTAGCAGCACGAATATCGTGCAGAGCGATATTGAGCAAACCGCGCTCCTGCGCACGTTTCAGGATACTCTCGCTGAATGGTCCCTGGAACATGCCGGGGAACAGCGTAAAAATGTCGAAATGCATCTCTATACCCACCTCTGATGATATGTGTTACAATAGCACCGATACTGTAACATGTCTAGTGGAGCCTCTTTCTTATGTCTTTATCCCAAGTACAACAGGCGGAAGACGTGTACGACTCGATGACCGTCCTCGTGGGGAGCGCGGTCCGTCTGTTTGGCGGTGAGTCTGGCGTCTTCGTTGTCTCAAATGAGGCATTTGACCCACAAAGTAGTACGGAATACACGCGCTATCGTTTGAGTGATGGAGCCTTGTCGTCTCTTCTAATGCTTGCTGATCGGAGTACACAGTCCGCTTCACTTCATCCATTGGTTATCGAGCCGATTGCGCCAGAGATTGCCGCGCAGATGGGGGTTGAGGAGCTGTACATGTACGCGGTAGAACGGTGTTCGCTTTTCTTGTACGATGCAGCAGGCTCACTCGGCATGTTGCATCTAATTCGACCTACGCATGCACGTTCTTGTTTTGAGAGTCGTGAAGGCGTAGACGTGACGAACGCAGCACTGCATCTTTTTCTCGCGCAGGTCGCATCTGGCTTACGTTTTGCATTGAGGTCGCAGTCACTGGTAAAAGAGCAGGGACGCCTCGCCGCTATCTTCCACTACAGTACGGAGGGCATTCTTACCGTCGATAACGCCTTGCGCATCATCGACTTTAATCCGGCGATGGAGCGATTGACGGGCTGGCGTGAAGGCGAGGTGCTGGGACGGTTTTACTTTGAAGTATTGCGTCCGAAAGATCGGCAAGGTAACGAGCTTGGCTTGGAGGACTCGCCAATTCTGCAAGCCTTCGCGGGTCAGGTGGTGGTGAATAGGGAGATGGGCATTACGACACGTGATGGGCAGCGCGTCGATGTGAGTATCACCGCCTCTTGTGTTCGTTCGACGCGTGGTGAACCGATGAACGGCATTCTGAATGTGCGCGATATCACACGCGAACGTCAGCAGGAAGAGCAACGCTCAACATTTATCTCGGTGATCTCGCACGAACTACAGACGCCGATAGCTATTATCAAAGGCTATGCCTCGACACTTGCGCGAACCGATACAACCTTTGAGCCGACTTCGTTACGTACTCGACTACATGCAATTGAGGAAGAGGCGGACCGTTTGAATAAGCTCGTCGCAAATCTGTTGTACGCCTCACGTATTCAGGCAGGTGGTATTCTCATGGAGATTGTACCATTGGACCTGTCGCCCTTGATTGCGGGTGTGACGCGACGCTTACAGGCGAAAAGTCCAAATGTCGAGGTGATGCTTGACATACCAGAGCACTTGCCAACGGTGATGGCGGATAGGGACCGTATCGAAGAGGTTTTGCAGAATTTACTCGATAATGCCGTCAAATATTCACCGCGACAACGTGCGCTCACTGTAGCGTGTCGCGCAACGGGGGACGAGGTAGTCGTGAGTATTAGCGATGCTGGCATGGGCATTTCGTTGCGTGACCAGGAGCACATCTTTGATCGCTTTCAACGCGTTGGCGATCAGAACTCACAGAGCTTGCCAGGTGCTGGCTTGGGTCTATATATCTGTCGTGCTATTGTCGAGGCGCATGGGGGACATATCTGGGTAGAGAGTACGCTACGTCAGGGGTCAACGTTTTCATTTAGTCTATCGCGTGAAGAGAAGGCGCGTTTACCAATGGTGGTGTTTTGATGGAAAAGGATGTATTGAATCTGCGCGACATGACGATTCTGATTGTGGATGATGAGCCGCGCATCCGAGACTTTGTGCGCATGAATTTGGAATTAGAGCATTATACTGTACTTGAAGCAAGCAATGGCCTAGAGGCACTCGATGAGCTGCGCGAACACCTGCCCGACCTTGTGGTACTGGATGTGATGATGCCAGAAATGGATGGTTTCGAGACGCTCAAAGCTATCCGTGAAGTTTCAACCGTGCCTGTGATTATGCTTACGGTGCGACAGGATGAGCAGGACCGTATTCGCGGCCTCGATCTTGGTGCCGACGATTATATCGCAAAACCGTTTAATCCACGCGAACTTCTCTCCCGTATTCGAGCGTTATTGCGACGTTCACTGATGCCACCACCTGCACGCAAAACAGAGATAGTGGTTGACCCTGATTTAAGAATCGATTTCTCACGTCATGAAGTGATTGTGCGCGGCGAAAAAGTTGTCTTGCGTCCCACCGAATATCGTCTCCTGTATCATTTAGTCAACAATGCTGGTCATTTGTTAACTCATGAAACTCTGCTCTCAAAAGTATGGGGGCGTGAATATCGTGATGAAGCCCACTATCTACGTCTCTATGTCACCTATCTACGTCAGAAAATCGAGAAGGACCCTGCACATCCGAAGTATATCCTGACCGAACGTGGCGAAGGATACCGTTTTAAAGAATTAGAATAAAGAGGAACAATCATGAACAAGAAGGAGCGTGTCGATGCCGCGTTGCGTGGCGACACGGTTGACCGCGTACCAGCAAGCATGTGGGGACACGATTTTGAACGTGAATGGAACGTGCAGACATTTACCGAGGCGATGGTCGAAAACTTCACACGCTACGATTGGGATTTTATGAAGGTGAATCCGCGTGCCTCGTATTGTGTCGAGGATTGGGGCGTGAAGGTGCGGCCTTCAGGCGAAAAGTATAAAGGGCCTGTGTATGAGAGTACACCAATTAGAACACCGTCGGATTGGAGAAAACTACGTCCACTAGAGCCAGATCGTGGTGCATTAGGCGAGCAATTAAAAGCTCTGCAACTGCTCAATCATGCGGTTGGCTATGACGCGTATTTTGTCGAGACAATCTTCTGTCCTTTGGGAATTGCGAAATATTTAGCAGGTAACAAAAGAGCTACTGTACAGCAAACATTGCGTGAGGACCGTTCCTCTATCCATGCGGCATTACGTGTGATTACGGAAACATTCACCACCTTTGCGATTGCCTGTATGGAGCAGGGGGCGAGCGGTATTTTTTATGCAACCGATAAATGGGCCAGTGCGGGTGTGTTAACTTCGGACCAGTACCGTGAATTTGGTGAGCAGTATGATCTTGAGTTTCTGGATGCTATTAAGCGAGGAAGCAAGTTCACCATTTTACATAACTGCGGGTCACATATCTTTTTTAATCAACTTGCCTCCTATCCAGTACAAGCAATTAGTTGGGATGCGAACGCGGAGGGCAATCCAAATCTTGGCGAGGGCAAGAAACGTTCGGGCAAAGCAGTGATGGGTGGAATTAGCGAGAACACAACTCTGAAAAATGGCACGCCTAATCAGGTGCAGGAAGAGGTCGGGAAGGCACTGGAATTGACGGGTGGAAGACACTTCTTGCTCGCTCCTGGCTGTACTATTCCTCCTGAGACTCCTGGCAAGAATCTTGACGCCATTCGACGAGCTTTATCTTGACACTTAGAAGGACATTCGCTATACTCGCACAAAGTTTTGTTTCTATACAAAAGTCCTAGTGTTATGTAGAAATGTTGTATAGTAGAGTGTCACGATACTCCTTTCACAAATAAAGAGATGGAGCGATATCGAACAATGCGTGCGTACTCAGCAGGAGGCGTTGTCTTTCGGAACACATCTCTGCATGTCCCAGAACGGAGCGTTGCATCGTCTCAAGGCATGCATTCCATGTATGCTGAGGCAGAGCATATGAATGTGTTAGAGGTGGCTTTGGTGGGGCGCAGTCATGCTGGTATCTGGGCTTTACCTAAAGGGACACCTCAACCAGGAGAGACAATTGAGCAGGTCGCGGTACGTGAAGCGCAGGAGGAAACTGGTCTCCAGGTGCGTTTGATTGCTTATATCGGAAGTATTTCGTACTCTTTTGTGCGCGATACGGTGCGATATCACAAGCAGGTACGCCATTATTTACTTGAAGCCATTGGCGGGGATACGTCTCTGCATGACCATGAGTATGATGTGGTGCAATGGTTCTCTTTGCATGAGGCGTGTCGGCATCTGACTTATCAAAACGAAGTGCACATTCTTTATCAAGCAGAGGACATGCTGTACTCCTGGTTGGAGCAGCAACACAGAGAAGGAAGCGAATAAGGACCTATGATGGACCCAACAACGGATGCACCATCGAGCCAGAAATCCCAAACGCAAACAGAGTATTCTTTCGTGCGAGGTCTGCTTTTTCCTTTTAGCGGCGAAGAGCCATTATCGCCTCGTGAAGGGCTACGTGTGATACGTGGGTGGATAGTGCTGTTCACACCTGGGGTTTTGCTTATCACGCTTGCTCTCTCGCTTGTTGCGCATGCCTCGCTGACAAAGACGTTCTTGTTACTCTTGTTCGCACTTCTGTTTGGTATTGTTATGTTTGGTCTGATGGGTTGGTTTACTGTAAGTATGAGTAACCGAACCGCTCGCATTTTCCAAGCGCACCGCGCGAAGAAGGCTACAACGGCTCGTGGAGGAAGATATGGATCTTAGCGTTGAAGGTAAATCGGAGCGTATTCCCCCCGGCTCACATATTTGCCAGTTATATAGCAAAGTCACAGAGATACCTAGTGTGACTGCGCGTTTATTGCGAGTGGGTTTGTCACTCTCCGAGAAGTGCTTCTTCGCAGCCGCACCTGCACAAGTAAAGGAACTACGCGATGAGTTGCGCAAGTTACAGGTGGATGTGGATGCACTGGTTGAGTCTGGTCAGTTGGTGTTACAAGAGGAACGGGAGCCTCTTCTGGCAAATGGCAAGCGGTTTGACCCGTATTTTTTGCTGTCTCAGCACCAAACGTTTATCGCGCAAGCATTGCGTGAGGGTTGGCAAGCGGTCCGCATATCAATAGATATGACGTGGTTGGCAAAAGATATCGCAACTCCTGAACAAATTCTGAAATACGAAGCGGCCTCTGATGCCGTCTTCACCTTCCAAAATGCTCCGATTATCGCCTTAATGCACTATGACCACAGCAAATTGGTGCCAAGTCTTGTGGTAGAGATGCTGAAACTGCACCCTATCTCCGTGGTAGGAAAATACATTAAGCGCAACCCCTTCTATCTCAATTCGGAGCAGTATATGCTCAAGATTTTGCGTATCAATAAAGAAAAAGGTAGTCCGACAAATTCACCAACACTCTAAAGTGAGCAAGGGCACCCGCAAGGGGATGCCCCTCCCATACACGAATGTTCCTACGATCTGATGCTCTATTATATGGGAGGGGCATCCCCTTGCGGGTGCCCTTGCTTTGTTTGTTAATTACCGAACATGTTGTTCAACGTGTTGAAGGTGTTGCCAAGATTGCTTTGACCGCCCGCTTGTGATGCGCCTTCGGCTTGTGGTGGATGATAGGTCATCGACTGAATGCCAATGCGTCCAGGTCCTGTAAAGCGGTTAAGAACGAACGATGCACCCGCCATCATGTTGCCAATCGCACCAAAGATGCCGCCACTCGCCCGTTGCGAACCTGCAACCGTCGTCACAGCCATCTGTACTGATGGGTCTTTCCATAGCCATGCTCCGGGTTCCACATCGAGTGTTTCGCCAGGGGCAAGCGTTTTCTCGAAGACGTTGCCGTAGCCATGCAGGACAAGCATACCTTCGCTGCCTTGTGCTGTGAATTGGTCGATGAAGAGTCCTGTACGGCTGAACAAAATGTTTGCCGCCCCTTGCATAAACGTGAAGCCATAGTCCACGTTCCCTGTTGCAAACAAGAATTGATGCTCACGTACCTCGACCATTTGCCCCGGTTGGAGCCGTAGCGCGACAATCTGACCCACCGAGTCACGCGAGAACGAAATATTGCCGGGTCCCTGTGCCTCACTAATGAAGATTTGCAGGCCAGCGAAAAGGCGTTTTGCCATACCCTTTACCGTCTTGAAGCCGATTTGCACTCCTGGATGTTTCCACAGGAGAATGTGGTGCTCAAAATAGATCGGCATTGAATTGCCTAGCATAATATCTACGACTGGTACCAACTCACCCTCAATAGAAATCGTCATATCGGCAACGTGCAATGATCCTTTAGGATTGTGCAATTCGGCCTTTGGCTCCGAAACTCCAAGTGGACTACTTGTGTATTCTTCATACTGGTTTGGTGGCACATATGCGCCTTGTGGCGGTGGAGTCCCGTATTGTCCACGTGGCGGCGGAGTGCCATATTGCCCCTGTGGTGGGGGTGGTGTACCATACTGCGGACCTTGTGGTGCGTTGTAATAGGGTGGTTGCGATGGTGACGAGGGTTGCTGACCCACCTGTTGCAATGGTGCGCCGCACACACCGCAGAATTTGATGCCATCAGCTACCTGGCTCTTACAATTGGGACAAGTCAAGATAAAACCTCCTTCATGTCAATCATCAACCTGAAGCATTTTCGAGTAGATGATAGCAGCATTTAGGGGAATATACAAGGGGCTATAACTCATTTGATGAAGGTTGTAGTGCATACAGAAGTGGAGATAGAGCATCATCAATCTTATAATCTTAACCAATTCGTAACTACTTCTCAATACGAAAACGCGTCAGGATTGGTTATCATAGTATGCAATGAGACAGTAAATTGCATCGGTTACTAGAATACACACTAGCACCGCTGCTCCATTGTATACATCTATTTACATCCGTTTTTTATTCATGTCCATCTATTTATGTATAGCAGATTTATTTCAGCTTAGAAAAACAAGGAGAGAACACCATGGTTGTGCAGATGGTTCAAGATGATGTCCTGCTGACATTCAAAGAAGCAATGAGCTACCTCCGCGTAAGCCGCTCCACCCTCTATCGTTTAATGTGGTCAGGCCAGCTTACAGGTCATAAAGTGGGTAGCACCTGGCGTTTCTACCGAGAGGACCTGCGCGCTTGTGTAGCAGGTGATGCTCCCCTCGCAACAATTACGCAAATGCCAACGCAACAACAACAGTCAGCACAAACAGGACACTACGCCAACTAGCTCATATATACTTTGGCTTCGTTGTCCATGTGTTTACAACACACTCTATACGTATAAAAATATACTATGACGATATGTAGGGGTCTAATTCATTACACCCTGTTGGCAATCCACAATGTTTGGGTATGTTGAAGCAGTGTTCATATCCTGTAATATTGTGGATTGCCAACAGGGTGTAATGAATTAGACCCCTACCGTATACCCTCGCAACATGCTATAATCCTCTCACCATGCAGAAGTTACAGACTCAACAATCACCAGTATCTATACCGCTTACCGATAAGCAATGCGCGGCTGCGATTGAGAGCGTGTTGTTTGTCTCTGGTCGCCCACTCGAACGGGCAGAGTTGCGTAAGCTTTTAGCTCTTGATGAAGCCCGTCTGATTGCAGGCTTACAACTTCTGGAAAACGAGTTGGTCGAGCAAGGACGCGGTATCCGTTTGCAGCGTCTGGGCGAACAGGTGCAGCTTGTGACCGCACCGGAAAATGCTCAGTACATTGCTGCATTGCTTGGTTTACCCATGACCGCGAAATTGACCTCCTCCGCGTTAGAAACGCTGGCTGTGATTGCCTATCGTCAACCAATTACCCGGAGTCAAATCGAGGGAGTACGCGGCGTGAATAGTGATCGTGCTCTGGCAAGCCTGCTACAGCATGGACTGGTCATAGAGGTTGGGCGTGCCCAAAGCGTGGGACGGCCTGCGCTCTTCGCTACAACATCCGAATTTCTACAACTCTTTGGTTTGACCTCTTTAGAGCAATTACCGAATGTGCAGGAGGGTCAGGGGTTTACTCAACTAATAAATGATACCGTCATATAACAAATGTATGTGGAACGGAAGAACGCTGTACGGGTCTGATTTTATCACACCCTGTTGGCATCTACGAATATTGGCAGGGTGTGATAAAATCAGACCCGTACAGCAATGATTGAGGGAAAAGATTTTATGCGTATTGGTCGTCATATGCCAACACACTCAAAGATGGTCAAAGCGGCTGAGTGCGCCGCGTCGCTTGGCTGTGAGGCAATACAGGTCTTTGTCAGCAATCCAACGGGGTGGCGACCAACGGCGGATGATCCTGCTGGTAGTGCCGCATTCAAAGCTGCAACTGAAGCTCTTGCCCTCTCTCCCGTTGTCGTTCATGCTCCCTATCTTATCAATCTTGCCTCACCTGATGCGCTCATCTGGGAAAAATCTATCGCGCTTCTGACATGGACTATGCAACGTGGCGCACAGATTGGTGCGTCTTATGTCGTCTTCCATACAGGTAGCCATCGAGGTTCAGGTGTTGAGGCTGGTGTAACGCGTATTGCGCAAGGGGTCGAACTTGTCATAGCGGAGTCACCTCAATCGGTTATGTTGCTACTCGAAAATGACGTTGGTGCAGGCAATGCCGTTGGGCATAGTTTTGAGCAACTCGCGCATGTGTTACACTTGCTACCAGATGACATGGGGGAGCGTGTAGGTATCTGTCTCGATACAGCTCATCTCTGGGGTGCGGGACATGATATCGGGAGTGGAGAAGCTGCGTTACATGTGTTGAAACATTTCGACGAAACAATAGGACTCAAGCGGCTCAAGGTGCTCCACCTCAATGATACTGAGATGGCACTTGGTAGTCACCGCGACGTTCACGCCCGACTCAGCGAGGGCATCATCGGCGAAGAAGGTTTGCGTACTCTGCTGACAGACTCCCGCCTTGAGCATGTAGCCGTTATCTTAGAGACACCAATTCTCACCGATGACAAAGACAAAGAGGATTGGGAACACGACAAGACGCAAATAGCAAAAGCGTTCGCGTTGGCGAAAAAATAATCAAATGGGTTCATGTGTGCATAACAGGTGCAATGCACCTGTTATGCACACATGAACCCATGAAAAAAAGGAGGATCACTCATGATATCCGCCGTTGTCTTATTGAACGTACAGCGTGGCGAGGTCAATCAGACCGCGCAAAAGTTGTTAGAGGTCGAAGGCGTAGCAGAGGTCTATTCTGTTACCGGTGAGTATGACCTTGTAGCATTGCTGCGACTGCAACACTACGAAGACCTCTCTGACGTTGTGACCGCGCACATGGTACGCATACCCGCCATCGTCAAAACGAATACGCTCATGGCCTTTCAATGTTACTCCAAAGCCGACCTGCAACAAGCATGGGATATTGGGGTAGAGTAGGGGCCGATTTATCTCGTCCTCGTTAGATGTGTATTGCCAAGAGGGTGTGCTAAAGCAGACCCGTACAAGGTTTCCACCCCCGCGACCCAACGTTGCTCCTGTACGGGCCTGCTTTAGCACACCCTCTTGTTCATATGGATCATCGGGTCCCTACGTAGTCGCATTTATGGTGTATCATAAGGGTAACGTATTTTTTGTTTGTCTATGATACACAAAGGAGCGCATCATGGGTTTGATACATGGCGGCTGGCTGGTTGCCAGAATGCTGAAACGTGAAGGGGTCGAGGTCGTCTTTACGCTGAGCGGTGGGCATATCGCAGGTATTTATGATGGTTGTTTGCGCGAAGGCATTCGCGTTGTGGATACACGTCATGAACAGGCAGCCGTTCACGCGGCAGAGGGCTGGGCCAAAACGACACGCAAACCCGGCGTCGCTCTGCTTACGGCAGGCCCGGGCGTGACCGATGGTGTAACGGGTGTGGCGAATGCTTATCTTGCTGGTAGTCCTATTCTAGTCATCGGTGGCGCGGCTCCACTTGGCTTTTGGGACCGTGGCGCGCTACAGGAGATGGGACAAATAGACCTGTTGCGTCCTATTACAAAGTGGGCACGAACGGTCCACGAGACCTCACGGCTTGGTGAATACGTGGGTATAGCCTTTCGACAGATGTTGAGCGGTAAACCTGGGCCGACCTTCCTGGAAATGCCAATGGATGTTCTCAACAATTTCGCTGATACCGATACGCTCTTTGACCTCGGCGAACCTGCGAACTATCGTGCAGGTGGTCGTACCGCGCCTGACCCTGATGCGGTGGTACAGGCTGCCGTGCTCCTCGAAAAGGCGAAACGTCCCGTTATTATGGCAGGTACCGCTGTCTGGTGGTCTAACGCAGCAGAACCTCTGCGTCAACTTGCGGAACGCATTTCGGCCCCTGTCTATCTCAATGGTGCAGGTCGTGGCTGTCTACCGCCAACACATCCCCTGTTCTTTACATCCTCACGTCGCAAAGCCCTAGAGGGTGCTGATACCATTCTTGCCATTGGCACAAAGATGGACTTCCGGCTCAATCACGGGCGGCCACCGCTCATTCCTGCCGAGGCAAACGTGCTGTGGTTTGACCTCGCGGCAGAGGATATTGGTGTCAATCGTGGAGCCGCCGTTGGGCTTGTGGGCGATGTGGGCTTGAGTATGAGTCAAGTTACTGAGGCTGCTAAGCCGATTGCGAACGAAGAGTGGTTAGCCTATATTCGCAATGAAGAGAAGCGTGGCCTTGAACGCGATGCAGCTGCACTCAATTCGGACGCGGTTCCCATGCATCCTATGCGCTTCTGTCGTGAGATACGCGATTTTATTGATGAAGACACAACTGTCGTGGGTGATGGTGGTGATATTGTGAGCTATGGTGGCAAGGTTATCAACGTTGCCAAGCCGGGGTACTGGCTCGACGCGGGACCTATGGGCTGTCTGGGTACAGGGACAGGTTTTGCAATGGCGGCCCAACTTGCACGTCCCGGCAAGAAGGTGCTTCTCCTGAGTGGTGACGGTGCCTTTGGTCTCAATGGTATGGAGTTCGAGAGCATGGCGCGTCAGAAATTGCCGATTGTGGCTATTATCGGGAACGATGGTGCATGGGGACAAATCAAGCATCCACAACGCGCCATGATTGGACATGCGACGGCGGCTGAACTCTCCCCTGGCATTCGTTATGACAAGATGGTTGAGGCTCTCGGTGGCTATGGCGAACTCGTCGAGCGACCTGAAGATATTCGGCCTGCATTGGAACGAGCCTTTGCCTCTGGTCTACCTGCATGTATCAACGTGCTGATCGACCCCGAAAAACCCTATGGACGCTCGACCAATGTCGCTGTATAAAGGATAATACAAAATTAGAATTCCTGTACGGGTCTGCTTTAGCACACCCTCCTGACAATGGATACTGTTGCGGGATGTTGAAACGTTTATTGCGTCCTCCAACATTTATGAATGCCAGGAGGGTGTGCTAAAGCAGACCCGTACAGGGATTTTCGTCTCGCCTAGATGCTAAGCGTAATAGGTGATTATTTCCCATAGGAGACATTATCTTGAACATTCCACAGACGCGCTGTGATGATACCGTTGAGGATTATCATGGAACACAGGTCGCGGACCCCTATCGCTGGCTTGAAGATGCTACTTCTGCTGAAACACAGGCGTGGTCAGAGGCTCAGGACGCTGTGACACGTGCCTATCTTGCCACGCTTACGGAACGCGAACGCATTCAGGCGCGCTTCACTGAACTGTACGATTATCCCAAATATACAGTACCGAGCAAGCGGGGAGATCGCTATTACTTTTCCAAAAACACGGGCCTACAAAACCAGTTTGTGCTGTATAGACAAGATACACTAAATGGAGAGGCGATACTTGTTCTTGATCCCAATACGTTAAGTGCTGATGGCACTGTTGCGCTTGTCAATCGTTCGTTCAGCGAGGATGGTAGACTTCTCGCTTATGGTACCTCGACCAGTGGTAGCGATTGGCAAGAGGTGAAAGTACGACGCGTCGATGAGGGCCGCGACTTCGATGAAGTCATTTCATGGACAAAGTTTAGTTCGCTTGCGTGGCGGCATGATGCGCAGGGTTTCTACTATAGTCGCTTTCCAGAACCTGGGACTGTGCCAGAAGAAGATGCGACAAACTTCAATAAGGTGTATCTGCACACGCTTGGCACACCACAGACAGCAGACTCGCTTATCTTTGAGCGATCTGATGCGAAAGAACTGGCTTTTGATCCAACCGTGACCGATGATGGCAAATATCTTGTCCTCAATGTCTGGCACGGTACCGACCAACAGAATCGCGTCTACTATCGTGAGGTTGATAGTGTCGCACCTTTTGTTCGTCTTTTGGACGAGGCCGATGCAGATTATACATTTATAGGTAATGACGGTCCTGTTTTCTACTTTAAAACCGACCTACACGCGCCTCGGAGTCGTATCATCGCCATTAATATCCGTGAACCCGAACGGACAAACTGGAAAGAACTGGTTCCGCAACAAAACGATGTTGTGGCGTTTGCGCTTATCGTCAATTCCCAATTCATTGTCGTGTATCTACATGACGCTCATCACCAAATTAAGCGTTACGCTATAGAAGATGGGCGTTTGTTAGGGGAAATCGCGTTGCCAACGCTTGGTTCTCTCGTAGAAATTTCGGGTGAGGTGGATAGTAGCGAGCTATTCTTTAGCTTTACCTCGTATCTTGTGCCTTCCAGCGTCTACCGTTATGACTTTACAACTGATACCCTGACGCCTCTACATGCTTCAGCAATTCGCTTTGATGCGAGCAATTACGAGACGGAACAGATCTTTTATCCCTCAAAGGATGGAACACGCATTCCGATGTTCTTGACTCATAAAAAAGGATTGGTGAAGGATGGCTCGAACCCAACGCTGCTCTACGGTTACGGCGGTTTTAATGTCAGCCTGACACCAATGTTTTCGCTCGTTGCGCTTTTATGGGTCGAAAGCGGGGGTATCTATGCAGTGGCGAACCTGCGCGGTGGGGGTGAATATGGTGAAGAGTGGCATCAAGCAGGAGTGCTTGGCAAAAAGCAAAACGTCTTTGACGATTTTATCGCGGCTGGCGAGTGGCTCATTGCGAACAAATATACGAGTACACCAAAGCTTGCAATTAATGGCGGGAGCAATGGTGGCCTATTAACTGCGACCTGTCTCGTCCAGCGTCCCGACCTCTGGGGTGCTGTCGTGTGTGAAGTTCCTGTTATCGACATGTTGCGTTATCACCGCTTCACGGTTGGACGCTACTGGATATCCGATTATGGCGATGCAGAGCATAACGCGGAGGATTTCAAGTTTCTCTACGCCTATTCGCCTCTACACAACGTCAAAGAGGCTGTCCACTACCCGCCCACGCTCATCATGACAGCAGACACCGATGATCGCGTCGTCCCTGCCCATGCCAAGAAATTTACCGCGACTCTGCAACGAGCGCACTCTGGCGAGCATCCACCCCTGTTACGTCTCGAACTCAAAGCTGGACACGGCCTCGGCAAACCCACAGCTAAGATTATCGAGGAACGGAGCGATATGCTCGCGTTCTTGTTCAATACGTTTGGGATGTAGAACATCATACGCACGGTAGGGGCAGCAATTCATTGCGCCCAAAGATGGGGGCGGTGGAGCACACGTTCCCAATACGCATTTCGTGGCACCGTGAACCCCTCCCGACCCATCTTTGGGCGCAATGAATTGCTGCCCCTACCGATTTCCAAGGGTAGCAGCCGATGCATACACACCCTCATATGCGTCGAGCATACGCTCTAGCGAAAAATGCTGTTCAACGTGGGTACGACATTTCACACGAGACAAAGCAGAAAGCTTGTTAACGTACGCAGTGGCTTCTGCACGGTCTCCTGGCGAGACGAGAAAACCTGTCTCGCTATGTTGAATAATCTCTTCTACAGCACCGCGTCGATAGGCGATAACGGGTGTACCAGTCGCCATTGCTTCAACGGGCGTCAAGCCAAATGGTTCATCCCATTCAATAGGAAAGAGCAAACCGAGCGATTGCCCCATTACGTCCCATAATGCTGAGCGGTCAAGCAGTCCAAGATAGGTGATGCGTTCCCCTGCTTGTTGTAATTTAGGTAAAATGCGCTCTTGATAGTAGGATGAGTCATAGATACCGCCAGCAAGCAGCAAAGAGCGTCCAGTCTGTTCCGCAATCTCGATAGCGGCCTCAACCCCTTTTTCAGGAGTGATACGACCAGCGAATAAGAGTGGTGCATCTTCTGCAATCTGTTTAACAAAAGGGATAGTGTTGAGGTCAAGCCCATTGTAGATGATGGAATCAATCGGTGTATATGGTGTGTAAGTTTTGGCACAGGCATGCGAGACAGTGAGCAATGTCAAGGGATGTCCCTGCTGGTCAAGGACATGAAGTGCATCATTGATTTCAGGTGATACTGCTGGTAAATGGATAGTGTGTAACATTGGTATATTTCGTACCAGTGCGCTACAGGTAAACGCAGGCCAGTCAAAGGCATGTGCGTGAACGATATCAAATTCGTCGTGGCGTTGTTGTAAAGATAGGAATAGGTTAAGAAAGATATTTGCCTGTGCGAAAAAGCCTGTATCGGCGAGTCGCTCTAGTGTTGGTTCCGAGAAGCTGGCAGGAAGTACACTGTCAGGGACCACGATTTGCTCAATCGTCACATGAGGGACCGATGAGCCAGCACGTGCAAAGAGTGTAACGGTATGTCCACGTTGATGTAGTCCTTGTGCGAGATCGGCAAGCATCGCCTGTGCACCACCTGGATATGGCTGGGCAATGGGCGTGACAAGCGGTGCAACGAGGGCTATCCTCATCTAAACTGTCTCTCCTCGGTACAGAGCACTATTATTTTCAGTTTCATGAAGTGTGACTTCGTAGAGAAGTCCTTGAGGAAAGCCCTCTTCCAGACGTTCCCAGAACTTGATTGCTAGCATTTCAGCCGTTGGAATTACGCCTTCCAACCACGGCACATCATAGTTGAGATGCTTATGATCGACCCAGTGAATGACCTGCTCGTTGGTGATGCGTTTCATATCCGTCAGATTAAGAACCATGCCAGTACGTGAGTCAATATTGCCGCGTACCGTGACCTCAAGCACGTAGTTATGTCCATGCCCGTTCGGATTCGCGCACTTATCATACACTACATAGTTTTCAGCTTCCGAAAGCTGGTTGCTCCATAGTCGATGAGAGGCACTAAAGGTGGTGCGTCGTGTCAAGTAAACCATAGGATATCCTTTTATGCATTGGTAAACAATTCGATGTTGCTGCCGCTAAATTTGCTACCAGTATCGTCAGCGAGAAAGAGCAGGATTTCGGCAAGCTCGTCCGGTGTCATGCCTGCTTCGAGATGTGGTGCTGCTTGACGTAACATCTCGGTAGCGACTGCGCCTGGACTGACCGCGCTCACACGAATATTATATGGCCTGCCCTCAACGGCGAGTATCTCTGTTAGCCCAGCAACGCCTGATTTCGAGACGTTATACGCGCTCAGACCGGGGAACTTTTCGACGCCCTTGACGCCCGATAACGAGGAGAGATTGAGAATGACGCCCTGCTTCTGCTCTGCCATCACACGAAATGCAGTGCGACAACACAGAAATGTCCCACGTAGATTGACGTTGATAACATTGTCCCACGTCTCCGTGTCCATCTCAAGAAATGGCTTTACCGCGACGACGCCAGCGCAATTGACCAGGATATCGACACGCCCATACGTCTGTAGGGCTTGCTCGAAGAGTTCGCGTACGTCCTCTTCACGCGCCACGTCTCCTACAACCGCGAGAGCTTCCCCACCCTGCTGTAGAATCTCGGAGACTACCTCGTCAAGTTGCGCCTGTGTGCGACTACATAGCACAACCTTTGCCCCTGCTCGTGTGAACGCTAATGCTGTGGAACGACCTACACCGCGACCCGCCCCTGTGATGATTGCGATACGGTTTTGTATACTCATGAAACTACTTCACTATTTTCAAGTGCATCGGCGTAACTCTTGACGTGTTGTATTTGTTCAGTATTCAAATTTTTAATAGCATCAATCTGTAAATGTGTGAGGGCGTATTCTTGAGATATCTCCTCAGTCGGTACGCCGCTTTCCAGATGTCCTATGATGCGGTCAACGAAGACACGCGTTCCTTCAACAATTGGACGCCCACTATTAATTCTTGGATCTTGGACGACTCCTGAGGTGATTCTGCGTATTCCCTGTAAGGTCATGTGTTCCTCCTCACCCTATGCTCTCAATTATACCATTGTTTGGTAGTGTCATGAATACATTTCATGCGACGATCTGTCGTAGTAGACCGTCAAAGCACATTTGACAAAAGCAAGGGTACCCGCTACCTTCATCATTCCCCGAATGCGGCTTCGGGGATGCCCCTCCCATACACAAAAGCACCTGGGAAGCCACGTCGTATGGGAGGGGCATCCCCTTGCGGGTGCCCTGGTTCAAGTGACACATTTCGTTTGACAATCTAGTAGGGACCGATTTATCACGTCCTCGTCCGCAGTTGATTGCCAGGAGGACGTGATAAATCGGTCCCTACACATATCCGCATTGCTTATTAATGCTTGAGTGCTTGCATAAGTCTATCAAACGCAACATTATATGGAACAGAGTCAAGAAACGAAATATACTGTATGGCTCTCAAATCTGCGCGAACATCAGCTAGTTGATAAAGAACTGGTATGATACGTTTGCCTTCAACCATCGCAATATCAAGTTCTTTCATGACCCATTTTGGGGAGGCCACAGTTTCGACAGAAGCGGGCGTACGCTTCTAGCCGTACACTGCATCTTACACAATCCATCATTCGCTTCCTTATTTGGAATTGTTCAGCTTCATTCACTTGTCTCTAGTTGATAAAAACTCTACAACTAACGTTGCTAGCATCAGAAAAGAAGGGTTATGGGCATTGTTGTTTTCTTCTTTCAAAGAAAGAAGGTTTTTAAGTACCAATGCTATTTTAGCACGTTTATCACTCGTTGAGGACTTGTATATCCTCACGTATATTATAGTATGTACTAGTGAAAGAGAAGTACGTCAATAAACAAAAATTATCCGTCATCTTGTTGAATACTCCCTTTCTTTGCTATAATGCTGATGCGATATTACTTATATCACTATGCAATTACGACGTTGGTTAACTTCCTCTTTATGATTCTGATGATGCGATTTGACAAATTAATGGATATATGCTGATTGTAGAGACCGATTATGCATTATCACGTTCTCTCGGCCTTTTCAATTGCCGACAAGGACGCGATACATTGGTTCCTACAGAATATCCCTCATAATTCGTTACATCGCATTATTCCATTCTAATGGCACATACAAATGTTTGAGGACGTGAAATGCGTTTTCGTTGTCCTTCATAGTGTATAGTGTCATAGAGGGTGTGCTGAAGCAGACCCGTACAGGAGTTCAGTTGCCACGTTTACTCTATAGACTAGGAACGAGAAGCTTTTGGGTGGCATTGTGAATATATTTCTAACATGCTATTGGCTCTGTCTTCGGGAGGGTGCATGACCACACCTACCGTATTGTCCGGTTCGTTAGAAGACTTTGGCCTTGTGGAGGTCTTGCAGGTAGTGGAGCTAGGTGGTATGACGGGCGCGATTCAACTTAAGAAGGAAAACGGTCAGACAGGTATCGTCTACTGCAACGAGGGCAAGGTGGCGAACTGCTCGGAGTTCGACCCGCTCGCGTTAACGCTGGGTGATGTTCTGCAACAATTAGGCATGGCAACGCATCAGCAGATTGAGGACGCCTTCAAGCAACAACTGTCCGATGTAGTGGGCAAACGCATCGGCGAACGCCTGATTACGATGCGTATCATCAACGAGACGCAACTTCGTGAGGCGTTACGTACAAAGGCTCTATGGACCATCCGTGAGTTGGCGATGTGGCCTAAAGGAACGTATGAGTTCATCGCTAGTCCCGATGTGCAAAAACTGCTTCCCTATGGCGATGTGCCGCTCAATATAGAGGTGATGCGTACCGCGATGGAGATTGTGCGCTATAGCGACGAGTGGCAAACATTAGAAGTCGCGTTGCCTCAGAAGATGCGCACCATGTTGCGGCTCGTGGAAGAGATTCCGCGTGCCATGAATTTTCATCGTCACACGCTTGAAACGTTTATGCTCATTAATAACTATCGACGTGTGCGTCGTATTGCGAGTGCAATGCGACGACCAGAGCTAGACGTGGCGCGAGAGCTTGCGCAACTTGTACAACAAAACCTTGCTCAACCCGTGTTTCAAGAGCAACCAAATCAAGGCGACAGCCGCAAGGCGCGCTTGCCTGAAGCCGCCGAGAAGTTGCGGATGGAAAACTTCCAGCTGCTCGACCTGATTAGCCGTATGGAACAGGAATGGGAGAAGAAACATACGCCAACCGAGCAACTTCCCACTTTGGTGCGCTTCGTGAATTGGACGATGGATGCACTTATTGACGCGTACCGTAGTAGCAGAGTCGAACTCGACCCTAATATGCTCAGAACGTTACTCATCAACGAAAATTTGCTGTACATGGGCACCTATGAGTTTCGTGTTGACCATAACAACATTGATGTTGATGATTTTACAAACCTTTGTGATGCTGTCATGAATGACAGTATGCACGCCGCCACCGATTTTTACGACGAGGCGTCATCGGTGCTACAACGGATGTTACGTACCATCTTCTCCTCCATCAATGCACGCGTGGTCAGTCCCCGCGAACGCCTTGAGAACCAGGAGGTTTGGGAGGCCATGTTTGAGCAATTCGCGCTGACACGCACGGGTGTGATGTAGGAAAATAAAACAGACATTTCTGTGTGCTGCATAGCAGCACACGGAAATGTCTGTTTTATTTAGAGGGATAAGAGACAAAGACGCTTTTGATTTCGCTGAACTCTTCGACGGCACCGGAGCCGAGTTCGCGGTGTCCATTCCCACTAGCCTTCATACCGCCAAAGGGCAGGTGTATCTCTGAACCTGTTGTCGCGGCATTGATATAGACAAGGCCAGACTCGATATCACGTATAGCCTGGAACGTTAAACGACTGCTTTCTGTGAAGATGCCTGTCGAAAGCCCGTATTCCGTCTCGTTCGCTACTTGGATTGCCTCTTCGTAGGAGTTGACTGGCACGATAGAGACGAAGGGACCAAAGACCTCTTCGCGTGCGATACGCATGTCAGGCGCAACATTCGTAAAGATCGTTGGCTTGTAAAAGGCTCCATCACTATAAGCATCACCAGTCAGTGCGATGCCACCAGTCACTAGTTTTGCGCCTTCGTGCTTGCCAATTTCGGTATACTCATGTACCGCTTTGACGCGTCCTTTGTTCACTAAAGGCCCCATCTCGACGGTCGAGTCAAGTCCATCGCCAACATGCAACTTTTCGGCGGCTGCGACAAGTCGTTCCGTGAAAGCCGCTTGCACCGATTTTTGCACAATGACACGACTTGTCGCGGTACAACGCTGACCCGTTGTACCGAAGGCGGCTAGCGTAATGCCAGTAACCGCCAGATCAAGGTCCGCATCCTCTAGCACAATCACCGCGTTTTTGCCACCAAGTTCCAACGTGCAACGACGCAGATCACGCCCACAAATTTCAGCAACGTGTCGTCCCACCTCTGTCGAGCCAGTCAGCGAAATCATGTTGATGCGTTTATGACTTGCCAGCGCATCGCCCAATGTTCCTCCTGGTCCTGTGATGACGTTTAGCACACCTGCTGGAAGCCCTGCTTGCTGCAATATCTCCGCAAGTTTGATCGAGAGTAGTGGTGTATCACTAGCAGGCTTGAGGATTACCGCGTTTCCTGCTAACAATGCAGGAAATGTTTTCCAGGCAGGAATGGCGATAGGAAAGTTCCACGGTGTGATGATTCCAACGATGCCGAGTGGGTGGCGTACCGTCATACAAAACTTATTAGGGAATGCAGACGGCACCGTTTCACCTTCCGCACGGCGTCCCTCGCCCGCGATAAACTTGGCAACGTCGATGGCAATTTGCACATCACCGCGCGTCTCTTTAAGAATCTTGCCCATTTCGCGCGTCATGAGCGTTGCAAACTCCTCTTTTTGCTGCTCTAATAACAGGGCAGCACGTAGTAGAACCTCGCCACGTTCGGGTGCGGGAGTTGCAGCCCATTTTCGTTGTGCGCTAAGTGCTGCGGTAACAGCATCCTCAAGGTCGGCAACCGTCGATTTTTGAAAATGCCCGATGACCTCACTTGTATGCGCTGGATTTGTACTAGCAAAGGTTTTGCTGCTTCGAGAGTCACGCCATTGACCGCCAATAAAATTCTGAAATACCTGTTGAGTAGGGGAAATGAAAGACATGCAAATGCTCCTCGTTGAGTATGTATCGTCGTTGACCTGTTTGTTGTTGTGGCACCTGTCAACCAGTTAGACAAAATAGAAAACTCTACAGACACAGTATATCACGAGCAATGCATCAGAAGATTTTTTAAGAGATATAATGTCTGCTTGCGATCCCCTCGACACGACTTGTAAAATAGAGGAACAGGATATAAAGAAGAACAAAAAAGGATACATGGTATGTCAGAAGAATATGTACAGATACAAACCTATGCCACCTGCAATGAACGAACATACCCTATTGTTGCCTCACATTATCGGCTTGTGCTGGAACAACTTGGCTGTACTGATACACAGGTGCTGAATTGGCTTGACGATGTGCGCTGGCCCACTTCAGATGACGATGGTTTAGGTGATATTTACGCAGCTCCCTTTACTCTTACTCCTGTGCAAGAAAATTCTTCTCCTGCTACGATAGAATGTGCAGGGCTAGAGATACATCTCTATATCGACGCTGCCATACCTAGTACAGAAGAGCTTCCTTCGTGGATAGGCTTTAACCTGCTCTTTGATGCGAGTACGTTACATGAATATGTCGCCTCGCCCTATTCGGCAAAGGTTGGCCCGTTATTGTGGGCAATTATACAGAAACAGGCTGGGGCATTTCGTGAGCTGGGTGCATATCTTACCGATGGTTGGCAGGAAAACCAACCGTGGCGTGCGCTCGCCGCACAGTTAGGTAATCCCTGGGATTTCGATCTGGCAATCTTTCCTCGTACACAAGCGGAGCACTTCGCGGAGGTGCCAGCAGGTTTCAAAGGAACAGTGACATCGCAAGGTTTTGCATTTGCTCAAACAAATCGTTGGCAACAACTTCCCTGGGAATAAAACATGAAGCATTCATGGTGTATGTTTTAACGTGAGGGAACGCATTTCTAATCTTCTCCTAAGGTTTGGAACTACCATAGTATGTTATGATGAAAAAGCTGAGTAGGGATGGTTGAAGAGGGTTACATCTCCATGCTCAAGTTTCATATCAGGGCACGTACATTATGCGCGATGCAAACGATTCCGTAGCGACAATTCTTGAGAGTATCACCGATGCATTTCTTGCCCTTGACCATGAATGGCGATTTACTTATGTAAATCATCGAGCCGAGTTGTTGCTACAACGAACGCGAGAAGCATTACTTGGACTGAACGTGTGGGAGGAGTTTCCAGGGTCTGCCGACACAATTTTCTACCAGCAATATCACGAGGCTGTGACGACACAGAAGATGGTCCATTTTGAAGATTACTATGCTCCACTCTCTATATGTTTCGAGGTACGTGCGTACCCCTCGCAAGATGGGTTAGCCGTCTATTTCCACGATATCACAGAACGCAAGCAAGCAGAAGAGGAACGCGAACATTTGCTGCGTCAGGTTGAGGCGGAGCGTGCCAGTGCTGAAACTCACGCGCGACAAGTCGATGCGATGCTTGCAAACATGAGCGAAGGTATTATCATTGCCGATCCACAAGGTAATGTGTTACAGATGAACGCGGTAGCCGCACAAATTCATAAGTATAAGCAGCCACGAGACTTCCAACGCAACCTTGTAGAGTTTCCAGACACCTTTGAACTGCACTATCCCGATGGTTGTTTTATGCCTATTGAGGAATGGCCTCTGGCACGTGTTCTGCGTGGTGAAACTGTTATGGACTACGAGGTGCGGGTCAAGCGAATACAAAATGAAGGTGTGCGGATATGGAGTTACAGTGGTGGTCTTGTGCAGAATGAGCAGGGCGTAGTCACGATGGCAATGCTTACGTTACGCGATATAACGACTCAAAAGGAGGCGGAAGAACAGGTACGTGCAAGCGAAGAACGCTTTCGGCTCCTGTGTGATAATGCTCCTATCGGTATCGCAATTTCACGTGGTATGAATATCATCTATGTCAATGAGACATTTGTTAACCTGTTTGGCTATGATACTGCGTCAGAATTGATGAACATATCGTTCTTAGAATTGGTGACGCCGGAATGCCGCAAGCAAATACTCCTGTATACTGCTCAATGTGAGCATGGAGAGGCAGCACCTACAAGTTATGAGGCCGTTGGATTGCGCAAAGACCGTTCGACATTTATATTGGCTGTTGATGTGGGACAGATGCCACTTGGTGATGAGGTTGCAAGCATCACTTTTACAACCGATATCACCGAGCGTAAAGAAGCCGAACGTCGTAAAGACGACTTTTTAAGTATGGCAAGTCATGAACTACGCACGCCTATCACCAGCGTCAAAGCATACACGCAACTCTTACAGCGCATGTTTGAGAAAGAAGGCAAGAAAGAGCCTACCCTGTATTTGTCAAAGATGGACACACAGATCAACAAATTAACACAGCTGATTATGAATCTTCTGGATGTCACTCGTTTACAAGACAACAAACTTGTTTTTACAGAAGAGGCATTTGATTTTGACACACTTGTTCATGACGTAGTAGAAAACATACAGCGAACACCACCACAGCATTCCATTGTAATAGATGGTTCTATAGACAGAAATGTTGTTGGTGACAAAGAGCGGCTAGGGCAAGTTTTGCGTAACTTGATAACGAATGCGGTAAAGTATTCATCCCGTACTGATACTATCCGTGTGTGCTTGTCAGCCACTTCTGAGCAGCTAACTGTTCATGTACAGGATTTTGGCATTGGTATTCCTAAGCATCAGCAGGCAAAGGTATTTGAGCGTTTCTATCGCGTCTATGACAACAATGATACAACCTCTCCTGGTCTTGGCATTGGCTTGTACGTTGCCCGTGAAATTATTACACGACATAAGGGTATGCTCTGGGTCGAGAGTGTTGAAGGCCAGGGGTCTACCTTCTCTTTCTCGTTACCCTTGCAGCAGGAAGAGCAGAAAACAAAAGCGTCTCTATAAAAAACATATTTGGAGGATCACTACATGTCGCAACGTATTTTGGTTGTCGATGATGAGGAAAGTATTTTAGAGGTTGTTCAAATTGTTCTGGAGGGTGAAGGATATCAGGTTCAGACAAGCATGGACAGTTCTTTTTTGCACACTATTACGTCGCCACTCCCCGCTGTAATTTTGCTTGATGTTCTGCTATCAGGCGAAGATGGGCGCGAGATTTCGCGAAAAATTAAGGCTAATACGCAATTACATCACATTCCTGTAATTATGCTCTCAGCCCATGCTGATGCTAACAAGGTTGCTGATATGGGTGGAGCCGATGCTTTTCTCGAAAAGCCCTTTGATGTTGACGCCCTTATTGCCATTGTGCAAAAGTACGCGACAGCTGCACAAACGTCTAACCAAGAGTAATGGTTCGTTCAAACGCTGCTACATCTGCTATGGTACGGCAATGTAGAACTTTGTCCTTATACTGTTCCAGTGTGTACATGACAGTGGCATGACTCATAAAATGTCTTCCCTTTACGCTATTTAATTCCAGTAATTCCTCTCGGTAGGGGCAGCAATTCATTGCGCCCAAAGATGGGGGTAGTGGGGTAAACGTCCCCATAACGTATCAGGCAGTAACGTGGACCCCTCCCGACCCATCTTTGGGCGCAATGAATTGCTGCCCCTACCGAGATTATTGTCTTCGGTTATCAAAATTCATCAGAAACTTCTCCACGATTCTTTCAGCCTCTTGCATCATTATATGTATATCATCCCCGTTAATCCACACGATGCGCTTATCGCGGCGAAACCATGTAAGCTGTCGGCGTGTGAAGTCGTGGATGGCGTATTTCAGGCGTTCAACCATCTGCTCTTCACTTGGAAACTCGCCGCGAAGCCAACGAGTAACAAAGCGATACTCAAGTCCCAAAGCATCTAAGCGTTCGGAACTAATTCCAGCATCCAGCAAGCCTTGCACTTCTTGTACCATGCCCTGCTGCATACGCTCATCAACGCGTGCATCAATGCGCCTGTACAACTCTTCTCTAGGCCATTGTATCCCTAAAAGGAGGCTACGATACAGTGGAGAAGCAAGACTCCGTTGCTCTGAAAACGGTTTGCCTGTGGTAATGCACACCTCTAATGCACGAATGACACGACGCGGGTTGTTGCGATCAATTATGTCGTAACTCTGGAGGTCGCGCTCCCGGAGTTCTTGTAAAAGATCGGGTAAAGGACGCTGTTCTAGCTGAGCACGTAATGCAGGCTGTGGCGCGACTTGCGGCATATTCAGATTATCAACAACAGCTTGAATGTAGTGCGGTGAACCACCGACCAGAAAAGGTATGTGCTGACGCGCTAAGATAGATTGGATTGCGGCGTTAGCAGCATGTTGAAACTGTGAAACTGTATAGGTCTCACTGAGTTCAACGATATCTAAGAGGTGATGTGGCACCAGTGCTTGTTCTTCTGCTGTCACCTTGGCGGTACCAATATCGAGACCGCGGTAGACTTGACGCGAGTCAGCAGAGACAATTTCACCATGAAAATGTTGTGCAAGCGCGATACCCAATGCACTCTTACTAGACGCTGTAGGACCAAGTACAACAACAAGAGGAGGTGTATTATCCGTCATGGCGTTTTTTGTTGTCCATGTCTAAGAAGCTGATCGACGCGCAATACCAATCCCACGCCTACTGCGATGCCCAGGATAATTCCAAAAGGGGTAAAGCAGCCAAGCGCGAACCCCGATGTCAGAAAGAAGCCTAATACACCTCCAAGTATTGCCGCTGCCCCGATGACAAACCTACGTTGATGACTCAATGCCCAGCCTGCACCGTCAAGAATGTGATCACTGAGTTTCGGTGTTGTGCCGAGGGTTGCGCCAAGGGCAGTGATAAAGAGCAAAATACTAAATTGAAGTTTGGGCGAAGCTCCGTGTATGCTAAGCTGCCAGATAATTTCGACAAGGGCAAGCAGGACTAGCGCACTACCCATACCTGTACAAGCCCGGTTAATGATGTCATGAATGGTCCAGGTGCGCTTCCAATAGACGAGTAATGAGCCGAGTGTAGCTGTTGGGACAAGCAAGGGAAGCAACAAAAGAAACCACGGACTTGGCGGCAATGCTGTATGCACTAAGGGTGTGAGCAATGTATAAGATAAGCTAGCAACCATACAGGCCGCGACAAAGGCAAAGACATACTGCATCCAGGTACGTTGTCTGGCACTGGCGCGCAATGGGTCCCAAGCTTGAGACAGAGTGCTATTCGCGCTTTGAGTTGTCGGAGTCCCATATTTTATTTTGTACTCGGCGTCCCGTAATGTCGCAGCTTGCGGCAAGCCTGTTTGGGGCGCAATTCTTTGAGGTGTTGCTACCTGTGTCTGTATCTGTCCTTGCCGTATCGCAGGTCCTTTGCCGGTAGTGGGAAGCCCTCCCATTGTCAGCGCGTCCTCGTCCTCGTCTTCATCGTTCAGGTCTGCCCCAATCGTTTTCCCACCACCTCGTCGCCAATTTTCTTGTATACCGAGACTGAGAACATCAACCTCAATCACCACGAGAATATCTATTTCCTCATCCTCTGGTGAGACAAGTATCGTGCCTGTATAGTGTGTTAAGCCTGGGAGTTGTGTACTGTTGATACGCACATTAACGCGTGTACTCATGCCATCAAACAGCGTCTGGTCTACCACAATCCACGGCTCAGTTGCGCGAATAATGCCGCGCACGTGAGAGCCTTGATGCCCTGTGATGGTAAAGGTAAGTGGTGCTGAAACGCCTGGATAGACCTCGCCAAAATCAATTGCTCTCGGCTGTACTTGCACATTTGAGCGTGGGGCGCGTGAGAACCAGCCACGACCAGGAACGCTGGGAATACTAGGAGCTGTGCTTGGTTCGACTTTTCCCGACTTACTACCATTAGTTGCTGCTGATGTCACTGGGCGAATACGAGCATTGGGACCCATCACTGTACGCAAAAATTGTTCAACCGCTTCTTGCGGATCATCGACGGTAGTACGGATTTGACGTGCGGCTCGTGCTAAGCTCTCCTCGCCAAGTTCACGCAACCACGACTCGATTTCACCCGATGCGAGATAATCAGATGCCTCTTCGGGATGGCGGGCGCAGAGATCCGCGAGTTCCTGTGGTGTGGTTGCTTGATCGCCGTTATCGAATACAAATGTACCGACACCCAGTAACGCACGGCGAAATGCCGCGACATTTTGATAGCGTTCCGCAGGTTCCAGTGCCGTTGCCTTTTCGAGAGCACGGGCCACACTGGGCGAAATGTGTGAATTGACGCTGCGCACATCTTTCAGGCCAAACCCTGTTTCAGAAAGCGTATTTGTCAGCAACTGAAATATCGTCATTGCGAGTGAATAGATATCGGCGCGTTCATCGGTTTGTGCTTTGCCATATTGTTCTGGTGGTGCGAAACCAGGAGTGCCAAGTAGTTGCGTATCCTGCGCACTTGTCGAACGAAAGAAGCGTGCAATACCGAAGTCAATCAATTTAATGCGTCCGGTACGCATCAACATAATGTTGCCGGGCTTCATATCACGGAAGATGATGGGTGGGTTTTGATTGTGTAAATACTCTAATACGTCACATAGCTGACGCGCCCAGCCAAGCACACGGCGTTCTGGAAAAGGGCCGCCGTTGCGCTCTAATAAGTCTTCAAGCGTCGAGCCATCGACGTATTCCATGACCATGAAGTAGCGCTGGCCCTCGGTAAAAAAGCCCGTGAAGGACGGTAGGTTTGGATGGTTCAAGCCCCAGAGCATTTTCGCTTCATCCTTGAAGTTCTGGATCGCCTGCTGCCGCTCATCCTGCGGCACCATAGAGAGGCTCATCTCTTTTACCGCACATATCGTTTGTCGCTTCAGGTCGCGTGCTTTGTAGACTGCGCCCATACCGCCCTGTCCAACGGTGCCCATAAGCATATAGCGTTTGTGGAGCAGGGTGCGACCGAGATGCCCCGTCTGTGTGTTCGGTTGCCCACTTTGCTGACTGATGACGACCCCCCAAATATCTCTTCTATAGTTAGTATATGATGTGTATGTGCGCATTCCAGTATAACATACGGTCTATAGTACATACTACCTATATTGGAACTGCTGTTCATGTCGTTTTCGCTGTTATCGTGCCACAAATTCCATAAGTACGGACAAAAAAGAAAATACCGCTCTATCTGTATAGACGCACCATACCGCATATTCTATAAAACGGGTGAGTATATGATTACTAGCATGAACTAAAAAAAGACGGCGTTATAAAGATATGACGGAACATGCATTCTCTCCACCTTCTAATAACTACGTTTAAAGAGGCATTTAAGTGGCAAGATTGGTGGAATTAGCAGGAATACATTGTTACTTGACTTGTGTCAATAAATTCATAATTGATGCTGACGATAGACGCGACTGTTTTTTTTGCTATCTTTAGTCTGTAGATGTTTAGTATGAACTCCATTATTCTTATGTTATGCGTGATGCTTCACTTGCCCGACAACTTGGTATACTTATTCGACAACTTCGCTTAGAGAAAGGTATGTCGCAAGAGCTTTTTGCGGATCGTTGTTCTTTGCACCGAACATACATTGGTTCTATAGAACGTGGCGAAAAAACGATTACAGTTGAAACTGCATACAAGATTGCTCTAGCCCTAAATCTCTCTCTTTCACAATTGTTCTTATTGTTAGAAGCAATGCAAGAGAGCAGAACAGATGATAAATGAAACTACTTACTTTGCTGTACGTACTGAACTACTTAAAGAGGAGCAGAACAGAATATTGGCGATTGAGCAGAAGCATATGGATTTTTTGCTTGACGTTGTTATGAGCGCAGCAAACGATATTTACAAAGATTTTTCTCAGGCAATGGAACTACAGCCTTTTTGGATTAATTATCCCCCTATACAACGTGGAAGAGCACCAAGAGGCACCTCTATTCCTTGGGGAGAAGTTGGCGAAAAGACGATTAGTGCTTGTCTCATTCGTGCAATATCGCTTAAAGCACCCTCAATAACATTTCCAGGTTTACCACTAGGTGGTGATATCCGCTTTGCTACTCAAGATGCATTAACTCACTTCGATTTAAAATTAACTGACCCAAATGATAATCCAGACGAAATTGTTGCAAGTCCTCACCAAATAGCGGGTGATGGTCGTTTCTGGCGAGATGGAGTTGTAAACTCACCAGTGCTTGTGACTGGACAAAAAGCTCAAATGTCATTTCAGCCGGAACTTCCACCCTTCTATATACTTGAGCAACGTATCCTACTTTGTTTAACATATTTCCTCAAGGTTGTTTACACTGTTCAAGCAATGGGCAATCAGCCATTAGACTACCTTGAATTGGCCTGTGTTCCTAATGGTTTGTTACTCTTTGATGGCCCTAAATATGCATTAACACCTGGACTACTTATACCAGGGAAAGACGAAAAAGATCATCCGAAGAAGCGAACTCGTGTACGGCTTGCTCCTCTAGCAGCAATAGCACCTTGGCGTTCTATCAAAGTTATGAGAACTCCTGCTGGTTGGATTTCAGTTCCACGTTATACTAACAGGTAATACATTATGCTTCTTGTAAGAACGATAACTGTATAGACGGTTTTTTATTCTCTAGTTTGTTCTGCGTTTCCAAAAACGTCACGCTTTGTTTTTCTCGATCACATGCATTACGTGCTAGTTCTACATACTTTGGCACTAATTCTATCCCTAAATAATTTCTTTTTTCACGTATTGCCGCCACTGCTGTTGTGCCGCTACCCATAAAGCAATCGAGTACAGTATCATCAGGAGCCGTGACGAGTTTTATAATACGTCTTGGCAACTCTATTGGAAATTTAGCTTCGTGGTTATCGTTGGCTCGTACTGACTGAATGTTCCATATTGCTCGTGATCCCCATGTTCCCCACTCCTCAGAGGTAAGTTTGTTACGATCAACGATTGTTGCTCCTGGCTTCCAAAAAAAATAGAGGTATTCAAACTCATCTACCGCACGATAAGAAAGTGTGTGCCACTTTGAGTTTTCCCAGGCTGGGTCTTTCACCCAAATACGTCGATCATAAAGGTATAGTCCTGCGTCTGTACTTGCTGACTCAATCAATCCTCCAACAAGATGTACTCTCGTTTGTGTATTATACTTACCTCCCCGAATGTTATTACCATGAAGGCGACGATCAATCGTTTGTTCACTACAGCCAAGCAACGCAGCTAGCTGGTAGCGGTTATAATCAGGATACATTTCTTTCGCTGCTAGCACTTCTTCTCGTGTTATAGATGAGCGTTGGCGTTTTACGTTTACGGCTTGAAAACGAGGCATTGTAGGATCAGGGAAAACGAGGATATCAGCAATATTGATGACCAAAAAGCCACCAGGTTTGAGAATAGGATAATGCAGGCGTATAACTTCTTTCAATAGATTAGCCCAGTCCTCATATGACATATCTTTCTCATACTCTTTGCCTACATGATAGGGGGGCGACCAAATACTACACGCTATTGAGTTTGGCTCTATTTGCTGTAGTAACTCACGTGCATCTCCTAAGTGAATATGGTTTATAGCTAACGACATAGATAATCCCCTTCGCGTCTCTCTATTGCTGTGAGTATATCATGTCGGAGGTTATGTGTCTTGTGTCAAGTTTTCTCTCAAGAGTGAGACGGTAGAGGCCGATAGAAGAGAACAAGGACGCATTGTTGGGCATTCTTATTTACGGGTGAAGTTTGAGAAAGGTAGCATAGGGATGATTGATGGTTTAACGAGCAAGGCGGTTCCACCTCATCCACGTACGCTCGGTTGGTTGGGCACGACTGCCCTGGCAATGGGTGGCAGTAATCAAAGCCTCTTTCTTCTTGGTGCTCTGCTTCTTAGTCAGGGGAGCGCTGCGATTCCCTTGCTCATTGTGGGACTGGTCTTGAGTTGGGTGGCAGCCTTTGGTTGGACGGAATTAATTCTGATGTTTCCGCATCGTGTTGGAGGCATTGCCGCGACATGTGCCGAGGCATTTCGTCCCTATAGTCCGGTGCTAGCAAACCTGACGGGCGTATGTTACTGGTGGGGCTGGGTTCCTACCTGCGGCCTGACAGCCATCTTATCTGCGACAGCCATTTCCGAATGGTACATGCCCTACGTACCTATTCCCTTGCTGGCTAGTGGCCTGGTTGTGCTCTTCACTATTGTCAATCTATGTGGAGTGCGTTGGGTGATCCGACTGGCGGTACCTGTTGCCTCTGCCTCTGCCCTACTTGCCTTTCTCTCAGGACTGGTTCCGATTATCACAGGCCATGTAAACTGGCAGCAGGCAATAAGCTTTCACCTTGTCACACCTTTTCCTGGCATATTTGGAGGCTTTACTAGTGCAATGGCTGGTCTTTACCTCGTTGGCTTTGCTGCTCCGGCTTTTGAAGCAGCGGCCTGTCATGTGGGAGAGACCGTAGACCCGGCTCGCAATGTACCACGGGCGATGTTCGCTAGTGGCTTTATGGCAACACTCTTTTTCGTCTTCTTGCCTGTTGTCTGGCTTGGTGTCTTAGGTACTACACCGCTTGAGGGAGACCTTGCGCAGACACTTGGTCCAACGTTTGCTCCTTTGTTTGGCAATCTAGCCCGTTCCGCTGCCATCTGGTTCATGATGTTCAACATGTTTCATGGAACGATACAACCGTTAGCAGGAGCTGCCCGTACCATCGCTCAGCTTGCGGAGGATGGTTTGCTTCCTAGCGTATTAGCGCGTCGCTCACGCACAGATACGCCGTATGTAGCAACGATATCTACCGCAGGGATGGCTATTGTGTTTCTGCTCATCGGGGATCCCACGTGGTTGATTGCTGCTGCTAATTTGACCTATCTCATAAGTATCTGTTTGCCTTCTGTTGCTGTCTGGCTACTGCGTCGCAATGCCTCAACTATGAAGCGTCTCTACCGTGCTCCACGAGGCACCATTGTACTTGGTTTACTTGCCTCTGGCGTTTGGGGGATAGCCACCCTGTTCGGTTTTGAACAGTTTGGCCTGCCAACGGTGATTGCGGGTCTAGCCCTTGCATACTCAGGGTCGTTATTCTACGTCTTACGTCGATGGGAGGACGGTCTACGAGCGGGAAAGTCGCTATCATTGCGCTCATTGCATGTAAAATTGACTGGTACCATGCTCCTTGTTCTAGCTCTTGATGGTACTGGCTACCTGATAGCCGTGAGTAAGATGGCGCAGCAGGATGCATCGCTGATTACTGCGTTAGAAGATATCTTCGTGGCTGTGGCGGTGTTAACGATTACTGTTGGTTTGGTGCTACCAGGTATGATTGCTCATGCTGCCGGAGAGGTTGCTCATGCTGCTGATAACTTGGTAATAGGTACACTGGACGACTTCTCTCGTGCTATGCAGGCCCTCGAAGCGGGAAATTTAGATGAAGCACATGCACGCATAAACATCGTCCCCGTGGTGGTGCATAGCAATGACGAGATCGGCGCGATGGCGACCAGCTTTAACACAATGCAAGGGCAGATAGCAGAGGCGGCTGAAGCACTCGGTGGTGCACGCGAAGGTCTTCGCCAAGCACGAAATGAATTGACTGCGAGCAATGCCAAGCTAGCGGATCTGGCTACTATCGACACTCTCACGGGTTTGCCTAATCGCACCTTGTTGCTTGAATGCATTGAGAAGATGTTTCCGACAGCTGAACAAGCGGGAGAGAGTATGGCCCTACTCATGCTCGATCTTGACCGTTTTAAGGAGGTTAACGACACCTTTGGTCATCAACTCGGTGATCAACTCCTTCAATTAGTCGGGGTACGCCTGCGTCAAGCACTCGATGCTGCTGCAATAGTTGCTCGACTTGGTGGTGACGAGTTCGCGGTGTTTCTCCCATCCGCTCATGAGATAAGTACGCAACAAGTTGTGCAAAAGCTTTGTGCAGCACTTGAGGCACCATTTCTAGTCGAAGGATACCCACTTCATGTTGAGGCTAGCATCGGTGCTGCACTCTACCCTGCACATGGAAGCAATTCCTTGACCTTGCTACGGCGTGCGGATGTAGCCATGTACAAGGCCAAACAAGGGCATGAAGGCTACGCTCTCTACGATGCCCGTTATGACCAATATAGTCCACGCCGTCTTGCCCTTCTAGGAGATTTACGTAAGGCTATTGCTTCTAACGAATTGCGTCTCTACTACCAGCCCAAGGCCGATTTGAGAACAGGGCTTGTTAAGAGCGTCGAAGCACTCATACGTTGGCAGCATCCCACACATGGCTTTATTCCACCCGATCAGTTTATTCCATTAGCAGAGCAGACAGGACTGATTGAGTCCTTGACTCGGTGGGTGGTGACAACGGCGGTCAAGCAATGCAGATGTTGGCTTGATAGTGGACTTAATCTGAGCATATCAGTGAACCTTTCTATGTCGAACCTGCGGGACGTACGTCTTCCAGATACTATCGCCGATCTACTGACGCAGTATGAAGTTCCTCCTCATCTTCTATGCTGCGAGATCACGGAGAGCGCGGTGATGGCAGACGCCGAGCGTACATTACAGATACTCAATCGTCTCTTCGGGTTGGGAGTGCGTATCGCCATAGACGATTACGGGACAGGGTATGCCTCGCTGTCCTATCTCAAACATTTGCCAGCCGACGAACTCAAGATTGATCGTGCTTTTGTTCAACATATGACAACAGTTCGGGCTGATGAGGCCATCGTGCGCTCAACAGTTAGCATGGCTCACAGCCTAGGTATACAAGTGGTGGCCGAGGGCGTAGAAGATCAGGGAACCTGGAATCTGTTGGAGTCGCTTGGCTGCGATATCGTCCAGGGCTATTATCTCTCACGTCCAGTAGCTGCTCAGGATTTGGAGCACTGGCTGGATGACAGGAAAGCAGTGCGCTGGTTGGACGATAAAAAAGAAGCTGTTGCACTATAAATGTCTTTTTCAAAAATCCGTC
>CAXUIS010000010.1:0-37578 GCA_964250915.1 uncultured Ktedonobacteraceae bacterium
GACATGTAAATCCCGATGGTTCGGCTTTTTGTGATGAGTGCGGCGAGCCTCTTAATGCGTCCGCTCCTGCGGCTGTCGCAACACAGGATGCTCCTGTTGTAACTCCAACACCAGATGTTGTGCAACAGGCCCAGCCAGTACAACCAGACCCCGCATTTGATACAACACAGCAACCAGATTCCGCATTTGATGCTACACAGGCTGCGCCCGTTGCTCAGAGTGCTGCACCAGTAGGTATGCAGGCTCGCTTGATTGTGGAGGCAGACAACCAGGAGTTTGACATAAGCGGAAAAGATAATATCCTGATTGGTCGTGAAGATGCTGTAAGCAACATCTATCCAGATGTGGACCTGACAGCACATGGTGGTGAAGACGGTGGTGTATCGCGCTTGCACGCACGTATCTTCGTTGAGAATGGGGAATACATGCTAGAAGACGAGAACAGCACAAATTTCACCTTCTTGAATCGACAGCGTTTGGCTGCTAAGACGCCAACTCAACTCCATGATAACGACGAGATACGTCTTGGTCGTGTACTACTACGCTTCAAAACTGCGTAAATTGTTGAAAATGCTGTCAAGATAGAACTCCTCAATCATGGCATTGCCATGATTGAGGAGTTCTATCTTGACAGCATTTTCATAAAAGGTTTGACAGCACCGACAGAAACCGCTATAATTTACGAGACATCTTATAGGGGCACGGTTTATAGTGTCCATCTTTGAGGAGAGAAAACAGTAATATGAAACGTACATGGCAACCAAAGCGCATTCCACGCTTACGAGAACATGGCTTTTTGAAGCGCATGTCATCACGCAACGGGCAGCGTGTGATCAAAGCCCGCCGCGCCAAAGGGCGTTGGAGCCTGACCGTCTAACGGTATTGTGGCACTCAAACGGGCATTACGCCTACGAAAAAATAGTGACTTCCAACGGGTGAGGCAGCAGGGGCGCAGTATAACGTCTCGGCTGCTTATACTTGCGTGGCTGCCTACAAGGGAGACAGGTGTACGCGTTGGCTTTGTGGTCAGCAAACGTATCTCTAAGCATGCAGTTATACGTAATTATAAGAAGAGACTCCTTAGTGAGGCGATTCGGCCTTCGTTAGATGAACTTTCTGGCGGCTGGGACGTAGTAATTAGTGCAAGGCATAATATCCTTGATGCTGATCTAAACATGATCACTCATGACATTACTACATTGCTGCGTCGAGCAAAGCTGCTTGGCTCTGTCGAGCCACATAGCTAAATAGGCGTAGTATACAGAGGCAGATAGTGAAATACATAGCAATGTTTCTCATTCGGGTATATCAGCGCACGCTGTCGGTGGTCCTGCCCTCATCGTGTCGATTTACGCCTTCGTGTTCACATTATGGATATGAGGCAATTGAACGTTTTGGATTTTTCCGTGGTGGCTGGATGACTGTAAAGCGTATTGGACGTTGTCAACCATTTTATCATGGAAATCTCTACGATCCCGTCCCAGAACGCCTGGGGAACTAGATCGAGGAAGGCAGGAAAACACTCGTGGGCGAGATAGGGTACTTATTCAATCTCATCTTTACATTTCCAATTTTCAATGGCCTCATGCTGCTGTACGGGCTATTTGGTGATTTTGGTCTATCAATCATTGTCTTAACAATCGTTATCAAACTAGTTCTTTTTCCTCTGACGCTGCAGCAGTTGAAATCCATGAAGGCAACGCAAGCTCTGCAACCACAGATGGCGGAACTCAAAAAGAAGTACGCAAAGGACCAGCAAGCACAGGCACTAGCCACACAAGCTCTTTACAAAGAGTATGGTGTCAATCCTGTCGCGGGTTGTCTCCCTTTGCTCGTACAATTACCTGTCTTATATGGCATGTTCAACGCTTTTAATAGTGTGCTTAGATTTACGGGAAAAGACCCATTACAACACATCAACAGTCTCATTTATCCGTTCTTACCACATTTCATTCATACGCCAAACCTGAACTTGAACTGGTTTACGTTTCTAAATCCACATTGGTTCTTCCCGTTGAGTCAACCAGACCCAACACATATTCTGCCCATTCTGGCAGGTCTGGCGACATTTGTGCAGTTACGCATGTCCCAGCCAAAGACAACGAACCCTGCCGCCGCGAATGACCCGACACAGCAGTCGATGAAGACGATGCAATATATCATGCCTTTGGTTACGGTCTTCTTTGGCTGGACATTTCCTGCTGGTCTTGCGCTCTACTGGACGATTTCTTCTATCTTCCAAGCAGTACAGCAGTACTTCGTCACTGGTTGGGGGGGACTTATCACAGCACCCAATCTGGTGAGTAAGGGTGCTACACCTACGAACCAACGCGACTTCACAAAAGAGAAACCTGCAGGTAACATGTCGTTGTTTGGACAGAAGGTCCAACTAGGTGGTGCCGCTGCCAATGGCGGTAGTGCCAATGGTTCAGAAAGTGGTATTGTAGAGGGAAGCATCGAGGAGAGCGATGGTCCGATAGGAAGCCAGCTGCGTACGACACCAGCGCGACGTAAGCCAGCATCAGCGCGTCGTAGGAGCAGCAATAACATTCAAAAGAGGAATGTATCGCGTCGCTAGCGTCGCGTTCAATGAACATTGACAGTCAAATCCAGTAATTCTTTCGGTAGGGGCAGCAATTCATTGCGCCCAAAGATGGGGGTGGCGGGGCAAACGTCCCTATAACGCATCTGGTGGTACCACGGAATCCACCCAGCCCATCTTTGGGCGCAATGAATTGCTGCCCCTACCGACATCACTGTGTTTGGTTGTCAGCATTCATCAGGCTAAAGAAATATAAAGGGAGGCACGAAAGCCGTGGAAAGCATAGAGGCTAGTGGAAAGAGTGTTGACGAGGCGGTACAGCAGGCATTGATGCGCCTGGGTAAACGGCGTGAAGATGTCGAAATACTCGTGCTACAGGAGCCAAGTCGTGGCACATTTGGTCTGGGTAGTAAAGAGGCGCGAGTGCGGGTGAGTACTCGTGAGGTTCCCTTTGCGGTACGCCCACCGATTAGTGGGGCGGTGATTACGCCCGAAATGGCGGATGCTATTCTTGGCCTCGATGGTCCAGAAGTTGCCGAGGATGACGAAGAATTTGAGGATGAGGATGAGGAAGAAGGAGAGTTCGACGATGACGAAGAACTCGACGACGAGGAACTTGAGGATGATGAAGAGGACGAGGATGGTGAGTTTGAGGAAGATGAGCCTGTACCGTTTATTGCATCGTCCGACCCCTTACCAAGTATTGCTGAATTCGGCGATGTAAGCGTGGCGCAAGGCGAGATGCAAGAGGTTGAGACGCCTTCCCGTGAGGACGTTGAAATCACTGTAGATGTTCTACAACATATTTTACGCTACATGAACATCCACGCAACCGTACAGGTGCGCTCAACAAACCCGCTTGCTCTCAATATTCATGGTATCAACGAGAACCTTGGTTTGTTGATCGGGCGCCGTGGTGAAACGTTAGCATCACTACAACTGCTCGTGAGTCTCATTGTTGGACATCGTACCAAGCATCGTATGCGTATCACGATTGACGCGGAAAATTATCGTGAGCGTCGTGAAGAAAATCTTCGTTCGTTGGCTTTACGTGTGGCGCAGCAGGTACGTAACTACCGTCGTGCCATAGCTTTGGAGGCGATGCCCCCTAACGAACGACGAATCGTCCACATAGCCCTGGCGGATAGTAAGGATATTAGCACAGAGAGTATTGGCGAAGGTGAAGAGCGACGGGTCGTTATTTCGCTTAAGCGCATCGGAAGGTAGTATGTTCAACCTACAAAATGATGGAGATGATGCAAAAAAAGCATCTCCATCATTTTCGTTACAGTTCCTTACACTCGGACATGTGACACGTGATCTCCATCCTGATGGCTCGTTCTCGCTTGGTGGTACCGTAACATTTGCCGCCTTCGCCGCCTACCGTTTAGGATTAGCGGCAGGTATTGTTACCTGTGCCTCGGCTGACCTTCTACAAGAACTTCCTCGCATACTTCCTGACATCGCGCTTGCAGTACGTCCAGCTAAGGAAACGACTACGTTTGTAAATCAGTACAAGCAAGGATTTCGCACCCAATATCTGCAAGCACGGTCTGACACGTTGAATATGCTAGATGTGCCTCTATCATGGCGGAATGCACCGATTGTGTTAATAGGGCCATTAACGCAGGAGATTCCTCCTGAACTTGTTGCACTTTTTCAACGTCGGTCTGGTGCCATTATCGCCGCGACTCCTCAAGGTTGGTTACGACGTTGGGATGCCGATGGGCGCGTCTGGCCCACTCAGTGGGAGACAGCAGAGCAGATACTTCCATTGCTTGATGTGTTAATCTTGAGCCATGATGATCTGCTACCCTTCGCTCATGGTAATCGGCAGGAGGCTGATAAGATGTTGCATGAGTGGAGTGCGCGTGTTCCGTTGCTCGTGGCGACTGATGGGCGTCATGGTGCAACTCTCTTTCAACTTGGAGTTGCACAGCACTTTCCTGCGTATATCGCTCAAGAGGTGGACCCAACAGGTGCTGGCGATGTGTTCGCGGCAGCGTTTTTGATTGAGTTCTATAAACATGGGAATGCTGAACAAGCAGTAGACTTTGCAAATTGTGTTGCCTCGTTCTCGGTAGAGCAAGAGGGTGTGCAGGGAATTCCGACGATGGAGAGAGTGGTGGGCAGGATGAAAGCGAAACAAGAAGATGAGGTCGGCTAGCCGACCTCATCTTCTTGTTTCGCTTTACTTCTCTTCGGGCTGATTTCGCTCAATGCCTTCAAGCATCTGGTTAAGCGAACTGAGACGCTGTTCCATCTCGGTTGCTTGCTGTTGTAGGCTACGAAGGCCGTGAGTAAGTTCGTGAAACTGACCATTTAGGTGTACTCTAAGTGGTTGCTCTTTCTCATATACAGGATGAGCGGTTGTCGCACTGTCTTGTACGACTGCTTCTGCTACTGGCACTGTTCTTGTCTCAGATAGAGACGCGACCTCTTGCATTGGTGCTGTCACACGAGTTTGCTCTGACTGAGGTAGTTGCTCAGGCGCAGGTGTTGGTGGAGCTTCTCTCGCGGTTTGTGGAACAGCCTTCGGTACTTTCGTTTGTGCTGGATTACCGCCTCTCAAAACAAAAAAGAGCGCGATAAGCGCACCAACGCCTACTACCAGGAGTCCCCCTATAATCAAGACATCCATAGTGTTTCCTTCTCTCTCCGTGCAAACATGCAATGTCGTTGGGAATATCGACATCCCCTAACATTCGTCTAGCCCAACAGGGTGTGCTGAAGCAGACCCGTACAAGGTTTAAATTATCCTAAAAGACATTGTGAAAGGCGACGAAATCCTGTACGGGTCTGCTTCAGCACACCCTCTTCGCCTTCCACAATGTCTCAACAATATTAGTGCAAGTGAATGGTCACACTGGCACTCAATCCAGGAACCAGATCATTGCCACCGTTGCCGTTGAGCGAGACGATGACAGGTACACGCTGACCCACCTTTGTGAAGTTGCCACTGGCGTTGTCCTGGGTTGGCAAGAGTGAGAAGGAACCTGCCGTCGCTTGCACAATCTGTTGCACATGACCCGTGTAGGTGGTACCACTAAAGGCATCGACCTTGACATCGACTTGCTGTCCAACTGAGACGTTGTTGATCGTGTTTTCATCGACATAGGCGACGATATTGACATTGCTCAGGTCCGTCACTTGGGCCACAGTAAGCCCTGCTGCCACGCTCTGCCCCTGCACAGCAGGAAGCTGCACAATCGTGCCGTTGATAGGGCTAGTGACATTGACGGTATTGCTCTGTGCATTGGCACCCGTCCCTGCGACGGTGACGCTGCCAATGGTTTGTCCGGCGGTGACTCGATCACCTTGCTTGACGCTGAGCGCGGCAAGTTGTCCATTGCCGGGGGCACTGATGTTGACGATCTGTCCGTTGACTTGAGCGTCATCGGTTGTATAGAACGTGTAGCTGTTGTAGATGTAGTAGCCGATGCCGCCCGCGATAGCGAGAATGGCAAGTACAACGAGAACTGGAACTAAAATTGCTCGACGCATGATAATCTGTACCTTTCTGTGTAGAAAATCCTGATAATTTTAGTTTAACCTACGAGCATAGCCTCACGGCGCGATGCATCTTCCTCCGCACTCACTCCCTCAGATGTCGTGGGTGTAGCGCGTCTGCGTGATCGAACAAAGCATGTCGCAACAATCGCGGCAAGAATGAATGCCAATGTAACCCAAAATGAGTCGATTAAGGCCAGCATATAGCTCTGACGTTGTAGCAGACCTATGATCTCTTGAGTAGCGGCGGCACTAGCTTGTACAGGTCCATAACCCTGTAGTAGGAAGAGCGAACGTATACCATTGAGGACGCGTTCAAGTGGCGAACCAGGAACTGCCTGTTCCGCGAGATGAGTATAGTGTACCTTTGCTTGTGTCTGCACCAATGTTGCAAGAACCGCGATACCAAGCGAGGTCGAGATGAAACGCACGACCGTATTGAGCGATGATGCCTGTGCAAATTGGCGTGGTTGTACATCAGTCAGCGCAGCAACGGTTAATGGTTGAATAATCAAGCCAAGTGCTAAACCGCGTATCAGGAAGAGAACTTGTATCCACCAGTAGGGCGTCTGCAATGTAAAGTACGTAAACTGCCAAGCCGCAAACGCAAGCAGGATCAATCCCGGTAAAACAACCAGTCGCGCCCCAAGGCGATCTACAAAACGCCCGCCAATTACTGCTGCCAGAATTGACGCGAACGCTTGTGGCAAGAACAATAGACCAGTTTGGAAGGCACTTAAACCGCGCAAGTTTTGCAGGTAGATTGGGAAAATGAACAGACCACCAAAGAACGCGAACGTAATCAGCACATTGGCAATATTGCTGGTCAAGAACGGGCCGTTAGCAAACAATGTGAGATTCACTAAAGGCTGCCCACCGCGTCGTATGATAAGTAGTTCCACCACCACAAAAGCGCAGAGGAGAAGGATGCCCCCAATCAGGAAACTCTCAACCTTCGCTGATCCCCAACCATCGGTGCTGGCATCTGAAAGCGCATAGAGGACGGAAGCCAAACCTGCCGCCGCCAAGACGAAACCAGGAACATCGAAACGGGTACGCAGAGTCGTGCGAACATTACGCAGCAGGAAGAAGGCCATGATGATTGCGATAATTCCAATCGGCACGTTGACTAAAAAAATCAGAGGCCAATCAGCGTAGGTCACAATGTAACCACCAAGTGTAGGTCCAACAGCCGGAGCAAGTAGGGCCGCGATACCAAACAAACCCGACGCCAAACCACGCTGCTCTATCGGAAACTCGTTGAATAACAACGTGATTCCTAGTGGAAATAGGAATGCGCCTCCTATCCCTTGCAGAATACGAAAGACAATGAGAACGGGTAGGTTCCACGCGAGACCACACAAGGCCGAACCAACGGTAAAAATCACCAGAGCAATCAGGTAAAATCGCTTCGTTCCCAGTCGGTCTGCGAAGAAAGCCGTGGTTGGTGTCACTACTCCTTGTGTCAAAATGTATGCCGTAAGTACCCATTGCACGCTGTTAAGGTCGGCACCAAAGGCACTTTGGAAACGCGGAATAGCGATATTGACAATTGTTTGGTCCAGCACGCTCATAAACGCGCCGAACACCACCACTATCGCTACAATCCATTTATAATCCAGGCCCGCCTTCTGCGTCACACGCTCTTCTTGCCGTATTTCTTGAACCGGAATTTCCATAATAATAAGTCCTCCTGATGACTATTGACCACCAAACACGGTCATTCTTCTCGGTAGGGGCAGCAATTCATTGCGCCCGAAGATGGGGGTGGTAGGGCAAACGTTCCCACAACGCATCTTGTGGCAACCCGGTCCCCTCCCGACCCATCTTCGGGCGCAATGAATTGCTACCCTACCGCCATTGCCAGATGCGGTTGTCACTATTCATTAGGGACTGATGTATTGTGTCCTCTCGACGATTGACTATATCAGCGAGGACGCGATACATCGGTCCCTACAATTTAAACAGGCGTACCTGTGACGGCACAAAACCACAGTTGATTTATCTTTTCTAGCATCGACGCATCTAGCTCACTTCTTACGTCAAGCACAATGCTATATTGCATCGCAAAAAACATACCTACATACCCCCCTACTGCCGCATCAAGGTCAACAGCAGGAGCGAGCAACCCCTGCTCCTTTGCCTGAATGAGAAGACTATTTATAGTCTTCCGCACGCGTTGATTATGCCTACGCAAACCACTGGCAATATCATTATCGCTACCTGTTTGCGCAACGGCATGAAAAAGCACCTTCTGTGTATCAAGGTCGGCTGATATAGCATCGTTATAATCCATCAGCACATGTTCGAGTGCATCGAGAATATTCTTCTTTGCTCTTTGCTCGACTCGTTCTTCCCACACAGCCATAAAGCTCGTGCTACATTGTCTCATCACTTCGAGAAACAAACCTTTTTTGTTGCCGAAGTGTTTGTACAACATTGGTTCTGTGATCTCGCTAGCACGCGCCAACTCTCCTGTACTTGCATCAAGATAGCCGTATTGTGCAAAAACTTTTTTTGCATGAGCCAGGATAAATTCGCGTCGTTCTTCTCCGCTCATCCGTGTGCGTTTCTTCGTTGTCTCTGTATTATCCGTAGACATCCGCCCCCACTTTTTATATTTGTTAACGCTAACTAACTTATGAAAATAGTGTATATTGAACGGAGAGGTTTGTCAAGAGTGAAAAGCGAAAAAATTGTTTGGAGTCAACGGACGCCCACAAGAGGCTACCCTACTATACACGACATGATATGACGTGCGGAGCACGCATCAAAGTATAGTAGGGTAGCCTCTTGTGGGCGTCCGTTGACTCTTTCAAGTTATATGCGTTGATAACTCCAACTGACCATCTCGCCATCATGGAAGGGCATACTGCCGTGAAAGAGGCGCGGGTCGTCGTCGAAGACCATTGGCAGAAAATTGCGGTCACTGGGCCACATAGGAAGGCTCAAGAGAGAGTCAAGTGGTACCCATTCGAGTGTGCCCTCATGATTTCCTGGTTGCATCTCACCGTGCCAACGCTCGATACGAAAGATAAAGCCGAACCAGTCTTCGTCATTCTTGCCAAAGCCGGGCCAAGAGATCGTACCACGTAAGAGCGCATGATCCACAATCAAACCCGACTCCTCCATAACCTCACGGCGTAAGCTGCTTACAACATCCTCATTGGATTCAAGTTTCCCGCCCAAGCCATTATATTTGCCATAATGTATGTCATCGGGTCGCTTGTTGCGGTGTATCATCAACACCTGCTTGCCATCGGGCGACAAAACATAACCCAACGTCGCCAAAACTGGCTGATATTTCGTAGACATGTATTTTTTATCCTCTATATATCATTTATTACATTTATCGTTGTATGCCTACCGACCATCGGCGATCTGGATATATACGCCGTCGAGACGTTTCAGGATTTCGGATATTTGCGCGGAAACTGGGGGCAACATATTATCCCATATCAGGAGAAAGTAGAGACTGCGTAAGAAGTTTTTGACGTTTGACGCGCTCATCCACGCACTCACATCGGAGCCACGATCCACAAAACACAACTCTAACCAGTCATCAACAAAGGTGTCAGGAACTTCTTTACCGATGATGATATGTTGAGCACTGGTGGCAAGGCGCATATCTTCTTCATGATAGAGCGGTTCTGGCAACTGTGCGAGCCGCCGAATCGCTTGCAGAATATCCTGTCGGTCTTCGGGCGTCATATAGGCATTTTGCGCGCACTCATCGAATGCGTCTGCGAGATGGGCCATTGCATGCGCCCAACCTTTGCCCTCAACATAGCCCCGCCAATCCTTCTCCTGTTCAGCATACGTAAGCAAGGCGTTTTTTGTATGCTGCATCACCTGCTCTGTTATTACCGGGTTTCTCGCATCGGTATAGAGAATAGCGGCAATGATCAGGTTAGAGAAACTGCGCATAAATACTGAGTCAGTATTGACCTCTCCTATCGCATAAAACAGGTGCTGCGTGTCCAGAGTGATAGTTAGCAGCTCGTTCATCTGCTCTTCTGTCAGCATGCCTTTGTCGATGATGCCGCTTGCGAGAAGCATATAGCTTAGCTCATCGCGCAGTTCGCCATCGGGCGAACTCAGATTGGCAAGGAGTGCCTTTGCGAAGTCATAGCTGTCGATATTCCGAGGAAGTTCATAGTTATTTTCAGCGATAGATCGTAAAAATTGTTTATTAGCTGCTTGCCCCGTAGTATATTGCATCATCCACTTCTTTCTCTTATTAATTAGTCACCAGGGCAGCGGGTGCCCTTGCTCCTGTCAAATGACGTTTGACAAACTATTACCAGTGAAACACAAAGCTCGTCCATTGTCTTTTTAATATACTATTCTGTGTAGCAGGTACAACCGCTTGTGTAGTCGGGTACGCATACACGTGTAGTTTTTGCTCACCGAGACGACCCGATGTGCCCCACGTTTCCACTAACGAAACGAGTGTTTGTGCTAGCTCATCATCGTGCCCAAAGGTACACACAACCAATTGCATAGGTGGCAGCGATGGAATTGTCCCTGCCGTCGTAGGAGGAGGTTGAATTTTTTCGTCTACTCTATATTTTAATACGCATAGCGCATGCTGACTGAGGACACCTGTGGCAGTATAGGTCGGGATAGTGCCAGATAAAGAAGCAAGATGAGGAATAAGCCCACGCTCTATAGCAGAACGTTGAGCAGTTAGATTACAGTAGCGCGGTTCGCGCAACGCTAGCCAGAAATTCAGGTTATACACCATTTCCTGTAGTGTCGCTTTGACCTGTGTTTGTGTATCCTGTGTTGGCTCGTTAAACCACTGTCTGACTACCGTTGCGTCAACGGACATAGGTTCGCCAAGAGTGAGATAGAGTTGTCCAGGTTCCGGTTCGAGTTGTACCTGTAAGCTCTGTTCCGCAAAGGCACCGCGCAAGCCCACGAAGCCACAAGGCTGTACTGAGATGCTCTCGAAATGGTCGCCGACGCGCTTGAATGCGACCGCTACCTGTGGTCCCCTGACACTTAGAGGAAGCAGAATACGCCCGTCGGGTGCGAGTTGCTCATACCATGCAGGAGTGATATCGCCAGCGTTCACTGTCAAAATGATGCGATCATAGGGAGCAGCCTCAAGGAAGCCTAGCCCACCGTCGGCACACACTACCTGTACACGCTCGTAGCCTGCTGAAGCAAGATGAGTACGTGTACCCTCGACGATATCTTCGTCGATGTCGATGGTCACAACATGACCCGTTTCGCCGACAATATGCGCCATGAGTGCCGCATTATAGCCCGTACCCGCACCGATTTCTAGCACGCGTTGCCCCTCACGCAGATCAAGTTGTTCCAGCATAATCGCCATGATTGTTGGTTGCGATGAAGAACTCACAGTGCGTTCATTCACCGATTTTGTAACAATCGCCTTATCCTGATATACTTCTTGTAGTGGCAATTGAGGTAAGAAAAGATGACGTGGTACCGCACGGAAGGCAGCTTCAACACGTGATGAACGAATGAAGCCCTTCGCCTTCACCGAGTCGATAAGTTTTTTAGAAAGTGTTTGTTCGTTCTCTTCCGGCATACATGCCTCTATTTATTTCCGTCCCAATTTCGCCAAGATAGCACTCTTCAACATCCCGATTTCTTCAACCTTGAGCAATAACACACCACCAATGAATACTACCACGGCAAGGCCACCCGCTACAATCACCGTCAGCAATGACCCTAGCAATGTATCCAATGAGAACAGATGCACATGCGAGAGCAACACTTGCGCACCCCATGCTACCGCGACCATTGCCGTTGTCACGACAAGAATCTTGAGGACAGTAGGAATTGTTTCACGTACTCGAAGTGAGCCGATGGTGAAGCGCAACAGGAACAACAAAATGATACCATGCATCGAGTTCTGCACCGTATTGGCAAGAGCCAACATCGGCATCCCCATCACTGTTCCACTAAAAGGAAGTGCAACGGCGAGATAGCCCAGAATGCTTACAAACTGTACCACAACGGGAATGACCGTATTTTTACGGGCGTAGAAGGCGGCAATCAACAACTGATCCAATGCCACAAATGGCAACTGATAGGCATAATTTTGTAACGCAATAGAGGTCATATGAGCATTCTCAGTTGTATAGTTATGATGGTGAAACACCAGGTCAACGATAGGATTTTGCAGCACGATAAGACCTGCTGCGGCTGGTATCATCAGCAGTAAACCGAGTCGAATGCCCAGTGAGAGCGTTTCCTTGAAGCGTTCGTTATTGCCATCGCGCATATGCTGTGAAAGTGTAGGCAAGACCGCGAATGAAAGTGCTGCGGCAACCAGTCCAATTGGAAATTGTATTAGTGTTGTCGCGGCACGCAATGCCGTATAGTTTGCCTCACCACAGCCATTGATATGCGTTGCGAACGCTAAACACTTTGTATTCGAGGCGAGATATTGGTCAAAGAAAATGAGTGCCGTGCTTACCAGAAAACTCAACGCAACGGGTGCATACAATCTAAGAATACGGCGTATTGCGGGATGCTTGAGGTCAAGCACAAACATATAGCCAAAGTGTTGCTTGCGTAACCCTGGAATAAGCAACGCGATTTCACCAGCAGCACCAAGTAACACGCCAAAAGCTAGCCCAAGATGTCCAAAGTATCGCTCTCCAAGTAAACTTCCAACGATTGCTCCTATAATGATGCCGACATGATATGAAGCCGTGGCGAACGCAGGCCAGCCAAACTCTTTTAAGGAATAGAGCGCAGCAAGCAAAACAGCAAATGGACCGAGCGCGACAAGTGAAAAGAAAATAATTTGTGAATACTGAAGCGTTAATGCCTTGCCTGCTACCGTATAACCCGACACCATAAACGCCTCGACGAACCACGGCGAAATAAAGAACAGAAAGCACAATGCCGCCACGAGCATTATTATGCCAATGAGGTTGACCAGCGTAAAGACCAAACGACGCAACTCGTTGCGTTTTTCGGGTGCGGCATAATCACTAAATGTTGGAATGAGTGCTCCTGGTACAGAGCCATTTACCAGGAAATCGTTAAATGTTTGAGCAGGCAAAAGAGCCGAGTTAAACGGTCCTGCGACTGATGAGCCAATTGATGTAATCACAATCTGGCGGACCATGCCAAGCACACTACTACCAAGATTACCCAGCATCACAAAGCCCGCCGACTTTACAATCTCGCGTCGTTCGCTCGACTGAGATTGTACTACTGGTGTTATCTCAACCATAGGTTCGGGTATTGCCGTTTGTTCCGATGTGGTAACGCTTGTCGTCACGACGGGTTCAGTATTCTGTTCAGATTTTTCTATTGCATCTTTTGCCATTATATTTTATTCTCCGCGTATCTTTGCAATCAGTGCCGTTGTCGAATGTCCCGGCAGGTAGGGAATCAATTGCACACTGCCTCCATACTCCTGCACCACTCGCGCCTCTGGTAAACGGCTCAAATCCGGTGTGCCATCCTGCGTGTTGCTGGCATAGTCTCCACCTTTAATATAGGTAGCAGGTTGTAACAGTGCCACAAGTGGACCCGCCGTCGGCTCATCAAAAATAGTCACATAATCAATACAGGATAGTGCCGCCAGAATCTCTGCACGTTCCAACTCAGGTACATACGGGCGTCCAGGTCCCTTGAGCCTACATGTACTCGCATCGCTATTGAGACCAAGTACAAGGAAATCGCCATATGTGCGCGCTTCCTGCAAATAGCGTACATGCCCTAGATGTATCAGATCGAAACAGCCATTAGTGAAGACACCATGTTCGCCAGCTTGCTGCCTGCGGTGGACAACGGTGGCAAGTTCGTTCCGAGTATAATATTTTGGTGTGTTATTCATTGATATTCTTCTTTATAACAGAAACGATCATTGATAACGAAACCCCTGTACGGGTCTGCTTCAGCACACCCTCTTAGCAATCAACAGTGTTGGAGGACGTATGAAACCTTTCATCAATCCTGTGGACGGAATCAATCGCCAAGAGGGTGTGCTGAAGCAGACCCGTACAGGAGTGTCAAGCGTTTTCCGTCAATATCCGCAATAATTCCTCTGGCGTGTTGCTTGCCGCGCCGAGACGCCGTACCACGAGGGACGCGGCTGCATTCGCAAGATAGGCCGCTTCGACTTTTGTTGCGCCTGCGGTAAGGGCGAGCGTGAATGTAGCGGCGACGGTATCACCCGCTCCATTGGTATCAACGATTTCACTGGCACCTGGGAGTGGGTAGATAGGAAAATGAGTGGGTGCCTTACCTGCTTCAAAAAGGCTCATGCCTTCGCTACCGCGTGTGAGCAAGACACTCTGTGCATTGCTACCACTTAATAAACGCTGACCCGCTTCGTCTAGTTGCTCCTGCGTCGTAATAGTCATACCGAGCGTCAATTCGGCCTCTGGCTGATTCGGCGTCAATGCAGTCACACCTTGAAAGCGGAACAGCGAACCATGCGAATCAACCACAATCACCTTGTTCAAGGCCCGCGCCACAGGAATACACGCCTCGATGATATCGGGACTAATCACGCCATTTTCGTAGTCCGAAAGTACCACCGCGTCAATCGTGGGCAACATGGCCTTGATGTAATCGAGAATATGTCGCTTGCATGGTTCCGCTATATCAGACGTATCAACGCGGTCAATACGCACAATATGCTGTTGCACAATTTGCGGACTACCCGCCATGATACGCGTCTTCGTCGATGTGGGACGCGTCATATCAGTAAACAAGCCCTCGGAATGCATACCCAAATTATCTATAGCGCGACGCAAGTTTTCTCCTGGCACATCGCTACCCACGACTCCTGCCAGTAATACCTCTGCCTCTAACGAACGAGCATTGACTGCAACATTGGTCGCGCCACCTGGAATCGTGCGCTCCTCATCCAGTTCAAGAATGAGGACAGGTGCTTCTCGCGAGATGCGCGTTGGGCGCCCAATCAGATATTGGTCCGCCACCATATCGCCAATGACCAGTACGCGCTTCCCCTTGAAGCCTTCTATGATCGAGCGCAAACGCGAAACAGAAAATGATGTAGGGGTCTGATTTATTCCACCCTTTGACGCTCCCTGTATCATATCTCTACTCCTGTTCGTCCTTTCAGGGCGACAAGCAACATAAAGCGCGGTATCGCCAGCATACGTCGCCAGCGCCACGGTTCGCGGTATAAGCGATAGAGCCATTCTAGCCCCAGACTCTGCATAGCTCGTGGTGCGCGAAGTTGCCGACCCGATAGAAAATCGTAGGCACCACCAACGCCCATCGCAACCGCAACAGGCAGACGCGATAAGTTACGCGCAATCCATATTTCTTGTGCAGGCGCACCATATGCGACGCATAGAATATCAGCCTTTGCAGTTCGTACACGCTCGATAATCGCATCCTCTTCTGCTGGCGCGGGTGAACCTGCATAGGTGCCAGCAATCTGCAAGCCAGGAGCAAGCACTTGTAGCCGTGTAGCAGCCTCTTCCGCGATACCAGAAGCGGCACCGAGCAAGTAAAGCCGATAGTCCTTGTTGACACAGAGTTTGGCGATCTCTACCAACGTATCTGTTCCTGTGACACGTTCGGGTGTCGGTCTACCTATATAGCGTGTACCCCACACGATGCCGATGCCATCGGCTACAACGAGCGCGGCATGGTTAATGATGTTGCGAAAGACGGTATCATATTGTGCCATCATCACAAATTCGGTGTTGACGGTCACAACCTGTTGACAGAGAGATGTCGTGGGATGTTCTTTATGTTGCACAACAAGCCCGTCGATACGCTCTATCGCTCGTTGCTGAGTGATACGATCAACGCGCACGCCTAAAAGAAAAGCAGGTTTAGATAACGATGAAGTTATAGACATAATTTTTATTACTGACATAGCATATTACCAACTTATTAATTCGATTTCAACATTCGAGATAATCACGTCTGGACGCGTCTCCTCTATATAACGTTGCACGCGCCCAAGTATCTCGTCCGCGTGCTGTTTACTATTACTGACACAGCTTACGCCCAGTTTCGCAATCTGCCAAACGTCCTGGTCCTCGACCTCGGCAATTGCTACCTCAAACTGGTTGCGCACCCGTGCCATGACCGATTTGATAACCTGCCGTTTGTCCTTGAGGGAATGGGATTCCGGCAAGTGAAGTGTAAGTTCGCATGCACCTATAATCATGGGGAGAGTATAACATACCTTTATGAAGTCTTGTATATTTTGCTACGTAGATAATCAAGCGTAAAAGAGAAAACGGTTAGCCTAGCGATAAGCTTACCTTGTGAGTATTGATATGGTATAATCTATAGGATAAACTGTGGTAGAGGTGTTGTCATATAGCTTGAATGCTTTCGTCAGATTTAGTCTTACACTAAAGTAGGAGAATGCCATGTATCAGGAGTTGAGTAAGAGCAATTTTGAGGATAATCCGCCGCATTTGCAAAGGCACCTAGCTTTAGTCCAGTTATTAAAATCCTGGAGTGAAGAAGATGAGAGGGAGGATGAACAAGAGCAACGTGACACATGGGAACAACTGAAACAGGCATTAGACCAAGATCGGCTCTCTAACCGAAAGCTGTTTCCGTGAATACATTTGTTCTTCTTGATACAGGTGTCTTAGGACTATTAACAAATTCAAAGGCTGCTTTAGCAGGAGATCAATGTAGCCAATGGTTGGTAGACATCTCATGGAAGGGATTTGAAATAAGAGTTCCCGAAATCGCAGACTACGAGATTCGTAGGGAGTTACTGAGAATTGACAAAGCAAAAGGCATTAAGCGTTTGGAAGAACTTAAAAGCGTCCTCGGTTACATTCCTCTGACGACACAAACTATGCTTGTCGCGGCTCAGTTTTGGGCGCAAATGCGAAGACAGGGAACACCAACGTCACATGACAAGGCTTTAGATGGTGATGTAATTCTTGCTGCTCAAGCCTCAGTCCTGACTGATAGAGGATATGGTGTAGTTATCGCAACGACGAATGTAGCTCACCTTTCTCGTCTCGCCAATGCTAAAGAATGGGTAGATATTTCCTAGAGTCTCAACACTTTAAGGTTACTACACCCATGAGGAGTGTATAACATATGTGAGGACATGAGGAAATGATATATTGATATATGGGAATGATGGAAGGAATTGAAGAGCTTGTAGGGACCAATTTATCACGTCCTAGTCGGCATATAAACAATGGTGGAAGGAATTGAAGGGTTTGTAGGGGTCTAATTCTATTACACCCTGTGAGCATTCTACAATGTTGGCGGGATGTTGTAACGTTTACCATATTCGTAAACATGGTCAATCGCCAAGAGGGTGTAATAGAATTAGACCCCTACAAGCCCTTCAATTATATGGAACTACACTGTTGGCGGCTTCTTGTATTCAAAATGGATAACCAAGTTCCTTTGCTCTTTGGAATGCTGCTTGAGCTTCATTCCTTCTGTTCAGATGATGAAGTGCATAGCCCTTGTTATTATAGGCGTATGCATCAGTGGGATCGAGTTGGATAGCTTGGTTATGAGCTACAAGGGCTTCCTCACGCCGATTGAGTACACGAAGTACCACGCCCTTATTGTTGTAGACGATTGCATAGTTGGGGTCGAGTTGGATGGCCTGTTCATAGGCAACAAGAGCTTCCTCATACCAATTGAGGTCATAGAGTAAATGACCTTCTTCTAGCCATTCTTCCTTTGTTTTCGATGGAACGCGTAGTTCTTTTGCCTTCAATGAAGCACTCAACTCTTTCACAACTTTCCGCAACTCCTTAGCAATATCCTCGAATGCATCATCTCTATCCGACCATCGCGTAACAGGTTTCGCATCTGTCGGCAAGACTTGTAGTTCGCTGAATGGAGCTTCCTCCCAATCCACAGGGCGCAATATAATTGGTACAACGCGAACAGTTCCTTCAGCATCGCGTTGCAACGCTTTTTGCATCTCGATGCCGTAGCAGTAATCTGAGTTGAGGAAGGGGGCACTGACTAAGAGGAGGATAATATGGGCGGAAGTGAGATTCTTATCAATGACATTTTCCCATTTTGTACCGGGCATGATTTGACGGTCGTACCATACTTCGAGCAGCTTCTGACGCTTCATGACAGCAAGATGCGCGTCTAATTCGTCGCGCAATGCTCTGTCCTCGTGAGCGTAACAATAGAAGAGTTTTAGCGGCTCACCTGCATTGGTCGTCATGCCTTGTAGTCCTCACTTCATCACATGTATTGTCTGTGTACTTATCATAACATACAAATGTTTGTGAGACTATTCTTAAGATTTATCGTTTTGCCTCCCTCTATCCCCCAAAAGCCCTGTATATAATGAATTTATCTTGACACCAGTGAAGGTACTGATGTATTATCCTCAGGTGAGGGCATTACAACATTTTGACATGTATTGTTCCTTATACAAATAACGCTGGGCGGTTGCTGAAATTGGTAGACAGGGCAGACTTAGGATCTGTTGGTGATGAACCGTAAGAGTTCGAGTCTCTTACCGCCCACTTTTATTCCACAACATTGTGTTCTGTAGGGACCGATTTATCGCGTCCTGGGGATGAGGTGGGGCAATATCTCGGCGACAATTCGTTTATCTCGATGTGTCTCCTCGAACCCTACATAGGACGTGATAAATCGGTCCCTACTCTATAGGAATACTAAGGCGCAATATGTTGTAGTATATTGTGTCAGCAAAAAAACGCGAATATATTGTACAGAGTCGATGGAGGCGTTGTTGCCACATTGACCAGTGGAGGAAATGTGAAGGTCTCGGTTGAAAAGTTGCCTACCAGTGAGGCCGTCCTTGATGTAGAAGTTACCTGGGACGAGATGCAGAAAGCCTCGGATAAGGCATATCGCAAACTTGTGCAACAGGTGAATGTGCCTGGGTTCCGCAGAGGGAAGGCCCCGCGTTCTATATTAGAGCGTCAGGTGGGCAAAGATAGTATCTACACAGAAGGTCTTGATGACCTGATTACAGAAGTATACAGAAACGCAGTCAAAGAGCACGAACTTACCCCTATCTCGCAACCAAAAGTAGACGCACCCGTCTTCGAGATGGATCAGCCTTATCACTTCAGTCTCACGGTTCCAGTTCTCACTCCCCCTGTCTTAGGCGATTACAAGTCTCTGCACTTTGATCGACAAGAGGCCGAAGTCACATCAGAAGAGGTCGAGAAAGAGATAGAGTCGCTACGCAGCCGTCAGACGGAGTGGGTCGAGGTTGAGCGTCCAGCTGCGATGAATGACCGCGTGACCGTTGATCTCAAGCTCACATCGGGCGACCAGCAAATCTCGGATTTGAAGGACAATCCCTTCGAGTTGACGGATGAACGTAGTGGCCTGTTTAAGGGCATGGATGAGCAAGTCGTCGGCATGCAGCAAGGCGAGAACAAAACGTTCTCGACCACGATTCCAGAAGATTATATCAACGAAAAGTATCGCGGCAAACAAGCCGACTTCTTCATTCTGCTACATAAGGTAGAAGAGAAGCATGAGCCAGAGCTTGACGATGCGTTTGCGGAAAAGGCCAGTGGTGGCGAAATCACCACGCTTGAAGACCTACGCAAAGCTGTGAGCGATAACATTCTTGAGAATAAGAAGCGCAAGAACCGTGACGAACTGCGCGAACAGGTTATCAACGCCGTTATCGATCAATCACAGATAACGCTACACCCATTGCTGGTTGACGAAGAGGCGCACGAGATGGTCCATCGCATGGGCCATGCATTAGAGCAACAGGGTATCTCACTGGATCAGTACTTCAAGATGATTCGTAAGACTCATGACGAATCGGTCGAGGAGGCAAAGCCGGAGGCAGAGAAGCAAGTCAAGCGCCAACTCGTCCTGGACGAGGTTGCGAGTGAGGAAAAGATTGACATTACGCCTGAAGACCTCGAAGCCTTGTTCAATGCATATGCGCAAGCAGGGCAGGAGTTGCCGCGCACCGAAGAGCAAATTCGTGCACTCGCCATTAGTTATCGGCGCGAGAAGGCACTTACCCGCCTTATCGAGTTGACAACCGACCCCGATCCTGACGCGGAGCAGGACGAGGAACTTGAAGAAGAGACAAGCGTAGAGCACGCCGAGGCTGCCGCTCTTGTGGGTGGCGAACTTTCGGATGAAGCAGAAACAACAGATACACTAGATATACCGGATGTGGTACATGTGGAGGGGACGGCAACTTCAGCAGCGACCGAACCCATTGGCGATGAGGCGTCTGCAGCACCTCAACCCGAAACACCGACAACGGAACAGTAGAGATGGGGATAAGGGTATCCCTCGTGGGATATCCTTGCCTCTAACGTAGAAGAAAACTATTGAAGCACACCTCTAAAGGGAAAAGGTGACAGACGTGGCAAACTCGAAAAATGTACGAACAACGTATCGTTGCTCGTTTTGTGGCAAGAGCCAGGATCAGGTACAGCGGCTTATCGCTGGCCCTGGTGGTGTCTACATCTGCGATGAATGTATCGATCTATGTCGAGAAATCATCGAAGAGGAGCAGGCAACGGTCTCTAAGCCGCGGCTCCAAACTGGTAAGATACCAGCACCTAAGAAGATTTACGAGCAATTGAGCCAGTACGTTATCGGACAAGAGCGGGCCAAAAAGACACTTTCAGTCGCGGTTTATAACCACTACAAGCGCGTTGGTGTTGGAATGCAGATTGATGATGTAGAACTCGGCAAGAGCAACATCCTCATGATTGGACCAACAGGGTGTGGAAAAACACTTCTTGCACAGACATTGGCGAAGGTCCTGGATGTGCCGTTTTGCATCGCTGATGCGACCGCACTTACGGAAGCGGGCTACGTTGGTGAGGACGTTGAGAACATTCTGCTCCGCCTTATCCAGACCGCCGATTTTGATGTCGCACGTGCAGAGCGTGGCATTGTCTACATCGACGAAATCGACAAGATCGCACGCAAGTCAGACAATCCATCCATCACACGCGATGTATCTGGCGAGGGCGTACAGCAAGCCCTGCTCAAAATCATTGAGGGTACCGTTGCCAATGTACCACCGCAGGGTGGGCGTAAACATCCTCATCAAGACTTCATTCAGATCAACACCGCGAATATTCTCTTTATCTGTGGCGGCGCATTTGAGGGACTTGATAAGATCGTCGAGCATCGGCTTGGTAGCAACAAAACCATCGGTTTCCGCTCAAAGGGTGAGGACGATGCTGATGAGGCGAGCAAAGAGTCTGTGCTAGCACAAATGATTCCTGATGACTTGCTCAAATATGGGCTTATTCCTGAATTTGTTGGACGCCTTCCTGTTAATGTCGCATTGGAAAGTCTGGATAAAGCTGCACTCATTCGCATCTTGACAGAGCCGAAGAACGCGATAGTCAAGCAATATCAGAAATTCCTACAGCTTGACCGTGTAGAACTGGTCTTCACCAACGATGGTCTTGATGCTGCTGCTGATGAGGCACTCAAGCGACGTACAGGAGCACGTGGACTGCGTAGTATTGTAGAGGACGTGCTACTCGACGTGATGTATGAGATACCCTCCCGTGGCGATGTGAAGAAAGTCATCATCAACGGCGAGGTAATTTCCGATCATCATAAACCACTGCTTGTGACAAGAGGTGATCGCAATAACGCCTATTCCGAAGATGAGTCTGCTTAACGCAGGCTCATATTTATTTGTTGTAAAAGTTTGATTATGCAATTTGACAAAATGATGTGAATACGTCGAATGTAGGGGCCATACTTCATTACGCCCTCGTCGGCATTGACAATCGGCATCAGGGCGTAATGAAGTATGGCCCCTACAGCATATTCTGTTTCATTCGTCAAAGAACATGTAGTATGCATATTATGCATATTAATTTGTTGCAAACGTAATCGGTTCCATAAGGTCTATAATGGTAGGCAGGTAGAAAGTAGCGAGGCGCGAGAAAGACAGGCATATACTTATGAATGACGCGGAGCACCAGGATATCGTACAAAATGTACAACGTGCACAAGATGAAAACGGGGTGTATCCTCTTGTCGCGTTGAAGAATGTTGTTGTGTTTCCGCATAATAGTCACGCACTGGTCATTGGTCGTGAGAAAATGGTGCGTGCTACCGAAGAAGCCATGATGCAGCCTGAGCATACAATGGTTGTTGTGATGCAGCACTCTACCGAAATCGCGGATCCGCAGATGCAAGACCTCTTCCAGGTTGGCACGTTGATCGAGGTTTCTTCCATAAAGCGTCAGCAAGATGGCACAATCCAGGCACTTGTACGTGGTATCCAACGCGTGAGAATTACAGAACTCCTTGATGATGAGCCATTTCTGCATGCCAGAGTTAGTACACAGATAGAGCCTCAACACAAAGGCCCGCAAGCGGACGCGCTAATACGCTATGCAACCAACCTCTTTGAACGCTATGCGCAACTGAACCGTCGTTTCTCGACTGAAGACATTAACTCCATCATCGTCCTTAAAACACTGCCACGCCTTTCCGATACGTTAGGAGCACACGTCATCACTGACGTACAACAACAGCAAGACCTGCTTGAGACATTCGACCCTTTGGAACGACTGAACAAAATCTGCGTTATTCTCGGCAACGAAATCGAGATATTAGAGCTTGAGGGTACCATTCGTAGCCGTATCCATTCACAGGTAGACCGTTCGCAAAAAGAATTTTACCTCCGTGAACAACTCCGTGCGATTCAAGAAGAGCTAGGTATGGATATCTCTTCAGAGACTGATGAACTGCGCGCTAAGCTAAAAGAAAAGGTTCTTCCGAGTGAGGTTGCGGTCAAAGTACGCAAAGAGATTGATCGCCTTGAGCGTACTCCTGCGCAGTCAGCCGAGATAACAGTGTTGCGTTCATATATCGACTGGATGTTAGCCTTACCGTGGAACGAGCGCACCGAAGATCGTTTCGATCTGTTGGAAACGCGCCGTATCCTCGATGCCGATCACTATGGACTAGAGGTCATTAAAGAGCGCATCATCGAGTTTCTCGCTGTGCGTCAACTACGGCAACAACTGCTCAAACGGCAACAACAGAGAGGAATAAGTGGACCCGCTACAAAAAGCGAGAGTCAAGGCCAAATTCTCTGCTTTATTGGACCTCCGGGCGTCGGGAAAACATCGTTAGGGCAGTCGATTGCACATGCTCTAGGGCGCAAATTTGCTCGTATTTCGCTTGGTGGTGTGCATGATGAAGCCGAGATACGGGGACATCGACGCACCTATGTTGGAGCACTGCCGGGTAGAATTATTCAAAGCATGAAGACGGTAGGAGTACGTAACCCTGTCTTCTTATTAGACGAGATTGATAAGTTGTCGTCCGAGTATCGTGGCGATCCAGCATCAGCACTTTTAGAGGTACTCGATCCACAGCAAAATAGCACCTTCACCGACCATTATATAGAAGTGCCCTTCGACCTCTCTGAAGTATTCTTTATCTGTACAGGGAACGTAAAATATCAGATACCGCGTCCACTTGCTGACCGTATGGATATCATCGAATTGCCTGGGTATATTCTTGATGAGAAGGTCAACATCGGGCTACGTCATATCTTGCCCAAAGTGTTGAATGAACACGGCTTGACGCCAGAGCAACTCAAGATACCACAAGCCGTGATGCAGCATATCGTCACAGACTATACGCGTGAGGCTGGTGTACGCAATTTTGAGCGTCAGCTAGCCACCATCAGCCGTAAAGCGGCACGACGTGTGCTAGAAAAACCAAATACACGTCTGCGTCTTACCACCCATAGCCTAGAGCAATATCTAGGAGCACCACGTTATAGCAGTGCACCACCAGTGCAACGTTCGCAGATCGGCGCAGCAATGGGTCTGGGAGTAACAGAGAACGGTGGGATGTTGCTCTCGGTCGAGGTGGTGACGATGATTGGCAAGGGCGACCTACTCATCACTGGTCAACTTGGTGATGTTATGCATGAGTCGGCACGGGCCGCCCTCTCTTACATCCGCACACGCGCTGATGAGCTGCACATCGACCCTAATTTCCAGGAAAATAGCGATTTACATATCCACTTACCTGAAAACGCATTGCCAAAAGATGGACCATCTGCAGGCATTACTATCGCCACCGCGATTATATCCGCCCTGACGCGCCGCCCTATACGCAGCAATTTAGCTATGACGGGCGAAATCACGCTTTTGGGGAGTGTGCTAGGTATCGGAGGTTTAAAGGAGAAAGTTCTGGCTGCGCATCAGGCAAATATCACGCAGTTGATCGTACCGGCGGAAAACAAAAACGACTTGGCAGAGATTCCAGCGAAAATACGGCGGAGCATGCATTTCATACTGGTGGATAATATGGATCAGGTTATTGCATCTGCACTACTTGATGCCCCTCTTCCTGAGGAGCAAGAAACGTCTACACAACCTCCACTACGCTTGGAAGAATATTATGAAACACAGAATCCCCATAACACCACTTCTCGCCGTTCCAGTATCATAGCGAATGAGCAATGGGAGCAAGACGGTATCGATCCGTTCATGATTCCTCCTATGGAGCAACATTCGCACGATGCACCACAAGCAAACGCCAAACACGACAACATCTAAAACTTGCATGAGATAAATGCCTGCTTCGTTCGTTATACTGGCTGAGGAGCTTATTTTACGTGCTTTATTAGCACAGAGGCCCAACTTTTAAGTATATACTGCGTATACTGAATAGGGGTAGGTAGCAGCTGAAAAAAATAGACCCCTAGACGGCTTCCCTATCTACATACTCTAAAGAGGGAAGCTATGTTGCTTCTCACCGCAATGATTTCATTTTTTGTTTGTAGAGAGAGGAAAAACTTATGAGTTATCAGGGACAAGACCCCAACCAGCAAGGCCAGAACCCCAATCCACTCGGTGGTTATAATTCCGTGCCTCAGCCCACTGATCCCTATAGTGGACAGCAGTATGTCCAGCCAGAGCAACAAGGACAACAAGCTGGCTATGGTGGCTATGGTGGCTATGGGCAGCAACAACCCGCACAACCTGGCTATGGACAGCCAGGTTACGGACAGCAACCACCTGTACAACCGGGTTACGGGCAACCCGGTTATGGACAACAACCCGGCTATGGGCAACAACCTTATGGGCAACCTGTCTACGGACAGCAGCCAGGAGGGTATCAAGCACCTAGTTATGGGCAACAACAAATGTATGGTCAGCAGCAACAGCAGTACGGCATGCCGGGCGCGGCTACAACATCTATGGGTTTATCCCAGAACGTGGCATCAGGTTTAAGCTATGTCTTTAGCTGGATATCTGGCTTAATTATCTTCTTCATGGAGAAACAAAATCGCGTTGTTCGCTTTCATGCCATGCAATCTATCCTCTTCTTTGGAGGTTTGAGCATCTTAGGACTTGTGCTTAGAATTGTCGCAGCCACAAATCTTCCCTTGATATCACTGCTTGCAGCATGTCTAGGCGGCTTAGTTGCTCTCGTGGGCTTTGTCGGGTGGATAGTACTTATGATAAATGGCTTCCAGGGTAAATACTTCAAGTTGCCCATCATCGGCGACTATGCCGAGCGTTATGCAAACCAAGGTGTTCAATAAAAGAATATGCTATGAAATGAGGACAGAGCAAAGAGCAATTCGCTGAGGCGAATTGCTCTTTGCTCTGTCCTCATTTCATAATCAAAAACCACCTGAGTGGGCGGGTGAGACGGCAACTTCTTATTTTCCCGTGGGGCTGCCCCCAAAGTATCGTCAGAGCTGAAGAGCTTAACTTCCGTGTTCGGGATGGGAACGGGTGTACCCTCTTCGCTATAGTCACCAGCTCACCTGCACATGCAGGTGGTTTCTCTTGACACGGTGTATATTACCATAAGTGTTGCGATCTGTCAACACTTTTTGGACAGAAATTTCAAAACTCAATACTTGCTACCGATCTCCCGCAGTCACTGCCTCCTCAATCCTCATAGACAACAATCGTGATACACTTTCACGCATCGAGACACCATACACGACCTGTGCGACAGTCATGGTGACACGATTATGTGTAATCACAATAAATTGCGTGCGCTGCGCCAAACGTTTCAAAATGTCACAGAAGCGTGTCACGTTTGACTCGTCAAGGGCAGCGTCCACTTCATCGAGCAAACAAAAGGGTGGAGGATTGATTTCTAGCAAGGCGAAAAGCAGCGCGGCAGAAACAAGAGCACGTTCGCCGCCAGAAAGCAACGAGAGGTCTTGCACCTTTTTTCCTGGCGGTTGCACAATTACATCCACACCTGCGGGCATACTTGAGGGCGCGATTTGTTCCTCGTCGTTAGCTTTTGCGGCAAGCAGTTCGAGGCGAGCAGTTCCTCCGTTGAAGAGGGTTGTGAAATGTTCGCGGAACCGCATATTGATTGCCTGAAATGTAACTTCAAACTGTCGCGCCATCGTGATATCAAGCTGACTGATAATGGCATGCAACTGTAGTGCGGCTTGTTCCATATCGGTAATTTGTGTTGAGAGAAACTCAAATCGTGTTCGTGTCTCTTCGTACAGTTGAGGAGCACTGCTGTCATAGCCACCCATTGCCTTGAGGCGACTGCGAAGCCCATCTACACGTCGTCGCAATTTACGTAATTGCGTTTCTTCTCCTTCTGAAAGTACGCTGTTTTCTGCCGAGGAAATGGTCTCCTCGTCCATCGTAGCAAGCGTATCTGACTCATATTTTCCTAATGTTTGTGGATCGTCAACGCCCATTTCTTCACGAAGCTGCTCGATTAGTGTTGTAACAGCGTCGCATGCGCGCTGACTTTCGAGCAAAAAACGTCGATACAGCGTTTCCTGTTCGGTCATGCGTTGTTGCACCTGGACACGTTGTTGCTCTGCTGTTGCAATATGCTGATCGACCTGGATTAACTCACTCTCTATCGTTCGTAGTGCTTCACTCATAGATTGTACTTGCGTCCGTGCGCTCTCTAGTTCGAGGCGTTGTAGCGTGATTGTTTCTTGCACAACTTGTAGTCGTTGCTCAGCATCTTTATGGCGCGTTACCTGTTGATCAACCATGCTCTTAAGTTCCTGAGCTTGTGAACGCTGAACAGACAATTGTTGTTGTAAAGCCTTTGCCTCTTGCCGTTTCACTGCAACGTTTGTACGCACTCGCCCTACTTCATCTTGTTGACGACGATAAAGAATAGCTCGCTCTTCCATCTCATATTGTAGTTCTTCCGCACGACCTGCTAACTCACGTTGTGACTTTTCATGCGCCTTGACACGTTCCTGGGCCGCTACTACCTCTTGCTCCAACCCTGTTACCTCTGCCGCAAGTTGCTGTTCTACAGAGGCTCCAAGCTGTATTTCTGTGTGAGTACGCTCCAGTTCTCGCTGTGATGTCGTGATAATTCTATTTAGTTCGTTGATGCGGCCTGTCAGTTTCTGAAGTTCTTTCTCTATCGCGTTTTGCTCTATACGCCGCCCTTCTTGCGCACGTTGCACCTCACTTAACAAGCCATTCATCTGGTCTATACATGTTTTCTGTTGCTCTACGTGCTGAGGGAGTTCGCTCAATTCACGTTCGTGCGCTAATAATCCTTGTTGCGCGCTATCTTTTCCCCCACTCGTAAGCCATCCATCAACATGAAACGTTTCTCCTTTCAAAGTGACTATTGACGTGAATGGTAAATCACTGCTTGACGAGAGGCTTAAGGGCAAAGCCCAAGCAAGTAATTCTTGTGCTGCTTCTCCTGTACGAGCCACAACGATACCACGAAGTATTCTGCGAAATAATGTGATATAACGCGCCTCACATGAAATAGACCGCCAGGCGAAACCAATAATACTATCGCGTAACGTCGGTTTTTCGGCGAGAAAGCGTTGCAGCACAGTCTCTTCCTCTTGCCCTTGTATCGCCAGCACATCACTATCGTCGTCTTCCCTTTCTAACCATACGATCATCGCCTTCCCAGAGCTTTGTAAGAACGAAAGGGCGCGGTATGCGTCATCGAGGGATTGCACGACAACGGCTTGCATGTAGGGACCAAACGCTGTTTCTAATGCCACTTCCATTCCTGAAGGCGCGACACCAAGTTGAGGCACGGGACCGATCAATCCTGTTACCTTGCCTGCGGGAGCACGTAGCAAACTACGGACGCCATCACTATAGCCACTCAAACTTTGACGCCAATTTTTGAGCATATTCAAGCGGTCAGTCATGGTGCGCTTCTGTCGTTCTGCTTCGGCAAGTGTTGATTTCAGACGCTCGACTTCTTGTTGAGCGTCGGATAGAGCACGTGCAAGGACTTGTTTACGCTGTACTACCTGTTGCTCTTCGTTACGCACAATACTGAGATTGGCCCGCTCGTCAACAAGCCGTGTTTCGATTGTGCGTAGAGATTGTTGCGCTTGAGCGATGATATCTCGTCGTCCAGCAAGAGTACGATTTCGCTCCCCAAGTTGCTTTTGTACGCGACCTAGTTCGGTTTGGCTGGACCCCAGGCGAGCCTGTATCTGAATAAGATCATTTTGTGCGTTACGAAGGCGACGCTCATCTATCTCATATTCTTTTTGTGCCTTCGAGACTTGCACTTCCAATGTTGCCAGTGAAGCAGCTTCGTTGTCTACTGCCTCGTCTGCGGCATCGCATTGCTCTTCGAGGTCAATCGTTTTCTTTTGTGCGGCAATAACGCGTTCACGTAAACGCCGTTCTTCTTGCTGGATGTCATTGCGTTGTTGCTCTAAACTCACAACACGTTCCTGGCTGATAGCAAGATCGCGTTCACTCTTCTGCATACTGCTATTTGCGTCATTGTATGTTTGCCGTGCAGTACTCATACGTACCTGTATTTGTTGACGTTTGGCTCGTAGAATGTTTCCTTGCTCTTGAAATTCATTGACGGATTGCTCTAGCTGACGCACACGTGTAGCCTGCTCTTGCTCGGCCTGTTCCGCTCGCTCTTTTGCTGAACGTAGGCGACGCCATTGTAAGGCATACCATGTAGAGAGTACGTCCTGTAATTCGTTATTCAATTGCATGTATTCAACGGCTCGGTGTGCCTGCTCTGCAAGTGGAGCAAGACGAGGTTCGATCTCATTGACGATATCGCGTAGGCGTTCAAGATTTTGCTCTGTCTGACGTAGGCGATTTTCCGCGTCGGCTCGTTGCACTTGAAAGGGACGAATACCTGCTGCGTCCTCAAATAATCCACGCCGCTCTTCGGCTCGCAAACTAAGAGCCGCGTCAATTGAGCCTTGTCCGACAACAGTATACGAGTCATGCCCAATACGTGCCTGTGCCAGAAGAAGCAGCACGTCCTTAAGCCGAACTTTCTGCTTGTTAATCAGATATTCGTTCTCACCAGAACGGAAACTTCGGCGCGTAACAGTAATCTCGCTGTAGTCTGAGGGAACCCAGCCAGTACTATTGTCGAGTGTCAACGAAACTTCTGCCATGCCAAGAGCAGCACGACCACTGGCACCGACAAAAATAATATCGTCGCTTTTCTTTCCGCGCAGTTGTCGCATGCTCTGTTCACCAAGTACCCAGCGCATCGAGTCGGCAACATTTGATTTTCCAGCACCATTTGGTCCAATAACAGCCGTTACACCGGGGCTAAACTCAAGTTGTGTGCGGTTAGCAAAGCTTTTGAAGCCTAACATTTCTAGCCGTTTCAGATACACAGATGACGTATCCTTCCTGATATGTTAGAATTTCTCCCGATATTACCATACTGATATACTTCCGTCGAGTATGTCCGTTGTACAAGTAGATAATAATCTTCTGTGGGGTGTAAGTCTATACATATGCGTTTTTCTATCGCATTCGTAAAAACATAGTACAAGAGGAACAGGACCTATTTTATGCAGCGACGTTCACCAGCTTTTTTCGCATTGCTTGCCCTTGGAGTAGTACTGTTGGTAGCAGGCATTGTATATGGCCTCGGCTCACGACAGGTACAGTATAAGAATGTGGCACAAGGGAGTATTGCCCATTACCTTTCTGCAGATGGCACGGGTTACTTACAGATGGAGGGCAACTCATCACTTTATATCGTTCATCAAGATAACTTTAGCCCTAAGCTACCGACGTTCGCCGATAGCGATACCGTTTCCTTTGTGTACGATCCAAGTGAGACGACAGCTATTGATGTCAATTCGACTATTGGAACGCATCTTTTGGGGACAGCCGCAAAAGTTGTTGCCATTACAACGAGTGATACAACTGGTCAGAAACAGTACACGACTCCTGAATATGCGAGTAATCCACAAGGCTACGATCATAATCAATGGCCGTTAGGCATTGGTCTACTGGTTGTCGGTCTACTTCTCATTGGTGGTTCGTTCTTGCTACCTAAGAAAACGCTTTCCGCTGTAGGGATACCTCCTGTACCTACCAATATTCCAATGCAGACGCAACAGCAGCAATTAGCGTATCGACAAAATACGCCACCTTACGGACAACCACTACAACAAACATACCCGACGCCTTATCCGCCAATACAGCAAAACTATCAGCCGCAACCAGGGCCATTTCAGCCAATATCATCTCCTAGCTACCCACAGCAACCACCAACTCCTTTCGGTCCACCTCAGCAACAGCAACCAAATCCGTTTGGTCAGCCACAACCAAACCCTTTTGAACAACCGCAACAACTCAATCCGTTTGGTCAGCCACAACCATCGCAAGAACAGTTTACTCCGCCCGGACAGTTTATCCGACCAAAACCTTTTCAACCGCCTCAGCAATAGTAGTATCTCTGGTAGCAGAGTTGTATAGGGCAAGCTTGCCCTATACAACTCTGCTGTTCCTTTTCCCTTGCATCATGCGTATATCTAGTATCGTCGTCTGAAAGCTTATACGTGCAAGGATACTCTCTGTGCTACTCTTTTTTCATGTATCAACTTCCGTAAAAATTGTGCTTATCTCGGTTATTGCTATCGCAGCATTGCTCGGCATTATGCTACGTCCATTTAAGCTCAATGAGGCAACCTTTGCGCTGATTGGAGCGGGACTCCTACTTGTGCTAGGACTCATTTCACCAGTCAATGCATTTAGTACACTTTTTCGGGATTGGAACACGTTTTTGTTCTTTCTGGGTATGATGAGCCTTTCCGCGCTAGCAGAGGTTGCAGGACTTTTTGACTGGCTAGCAATACAGGCGGCGCGGCTTTCAGGAAGTAGTTCGCGTCGGCTCTTCCTCAACACCTTTTTGCTAGGAACACTGATTTCGATGGTCCTCTCGAATGACGCGACGGCTCTGATTCTCACACCCATTGTCTATACGCTGGTGACGCGACTCAAACTTCCAGTTCTACCTTTTCTCTTCGCCTGTACATTTATCGCTGACACCGCGTCCTTTATTTTGCCTGTCAGTAATCCAATCAACATTATTGTGCTTTCTCGATATCCTCTCGACCTTTTTACGTTTCTGCGCCTCTTGCTTTTGCCGAGTATTGTAGTTATAAGCATCAATGTCGGTGTATTTTTTCTCTTGTATCGTCGTCAATTACAAGGTACATTTGACATCAAACGCTTACCTTCGTTGGAAGAGTCTGTTAAACACAAAAGCTATTTTCGCTATGTCTGTTCCATACTTGTGCTTGTAGTAATTGCCTATGTTATCGCGTCAGCGACGCAGACACCACTTTCGATAGTCGCGGTAAGCGGTGCGCTCTTGCTCTTGCTAGGCGCGCTTCTTTGGAAACAGACAACCGTGAAGGAGACAGCGAAGCAGATTTCATGGTCTATCTTTGGCTTTATCGCGGGCATGTTTATCATAGTGCAAGCAGTAGAAAGTACCGGATTAACCGATGCATTTGGACGCCTCCTATTACACCTTTCCGGTGGAAATAGCTTTGGCGCAGTGGTGGTTGGTACGCTTGGTTCGGCACTTGGTACGAACCTGATTAACAATGTACCAATGGCTGTTGTACTCAACTCAGCACTGCATACCATACAACACGCTCCAACAGGGATTCGATATGGGTTCATTGCAGCGACAATATTTGGGTGCGATCTCGGACCAAATTTGACAACTGTTGGTTCCCTGGCAACCGTTCTCTGGCTGCTCATTCTCCGTCAACGCAACCTCGACGTTTCGGGGCTGGACTATTTTAAGGTTGGTATTCTTGTTACACCACTAATGCTTCTTGTTGGTGCTTTAGCTATCTGGTTATTGCTTCCACAATAGCATATTTGCAGGAGGAAGAGACATCATGCGTATTTTATGTTGCTTAGACGGTACAAATTTGGAGCAGGTGAGCAATGCGATTGTAACGCTCGTTCCTATGGAGACGCTCATACTCAGTTTCCTCTACGTGATCGACACAAGACCCCACGAAGAAATGGAGCGTCGAACTGGACCATTATTACGACGTGCGCGACCTGATGCTCCAAGACTTGAGAGAATGCAACAGGCCGACGAAGGAACGGCGCAGGAGATCTTGGAGGAGGCACGCGGTGTTCACCCAAATGCTGAAACGGTGTACAGAAGAGGACAACCTGAACGAGTAATTGTCAATTACGCGGCAGAGTGGAATGCGGACGTAATTGTGATTTGTCCGCGCTCGTTACAAAGTGGAGGACCAACAATTGGCCCGAAGTCAATTGGACATATTGCACGTTTCGTGGTCGATCATGCACCATGTCCCGTGTTGCTTGTGCGTGTGAGGACAACGGAAGGCTTTCCTTTATCTGAGAAGAGATGATAGCATCTCACGCTTTGACCGTTACCTGCACATCGAGACGCCAACCTGTTTCATCTGCAAAACGCTCTTGTATGTCTTCTAACTCGGCAAGGCTTAGACTACCAGTACAGGTGAGGCGCAGCGTCTTTGTCTCTTGATGCAGCGATTTACTCACAATACTAATGGTTTCAGGCAAAAAGCGGCGTGCAACCTCAACGAGTGCTTTTTGATGAGCATTGGGATGCAAGTCAACACGCCAACCTGTTTGTGCTTCAAGTTCCAGAAATTGCTCGGCGTAACGTCTACGTGCAGCATCAGGGAAATGAAAATGGAGCCACAGCACTTTGCGCGTTGTATCTACGCCTACTCGATAAAAATCAGAAGCATCACTAAACAGTGCTGTAGCTATCGCCATTGCTTCCCCCTGCGAAACAGCATTTGTGACACTCTCCTGTGCAGGAAGCAGAATTTCAAGTTGCCATCCCGTCACGTTCTCGAAGCGTTGTTTTGCCGCCTCTATTTCCTCTGCACTGCTAGTACCAGAACACATCACACTGACGATACGCTGACTTAAATACAACGAGGGGGTCGTATTGCTTACAAGGCCCTCTGGTAGCACTTGTAGAGCCGTAGAAGCAAGTGCCTCCTGATTCACACTTGGATAGAGACGCACACTCCAACCCGTTTTCGCCTCTACCTGCGCAAACACATCGGCATAACGTGTCTGTGCAACGTTAGGGAAGTAAAAGCGAGGAATAAGTGTCGCGTTATTCACGTCGGCACCAGTTTTATAATAACCAGGAAGTGTACCAAATTCGTGCTGAGCAACCTGTAAAGCTAACTGCTGATTAAAACGCTTTTTCGTTGCCGCCTTCTGAGGAGGTATTGCAACAACCGTTTGTGTCTCATCTGATGATTGTGCGGTACTTGTTTCAGATTCAGTTACAGACTTGGCAACGATATCTCCTACAAGTTGTAGTGTCCAGCCCGTTTTTTCATGGAAACGCTCCTCAGCTTCGGTAACTGCTTCTTGCGCGACATGGCCTATACAAGTAAGTTGAATAGTACGATGTTCGGGATAGAGTGAGGGTCCGCCTCGCGTCGATAATCCCTGTGGGAGCAACTTACGCGCCATTGCCGCGAGCATACCTTGATGAGCATTAGGCGCAATTGTAATCATAATGCCAGCTTCCTCGGCAGCGTCTTCTAATGTATCTTTATACTGTTGCCATGCCACATCTGGAAAATGAAACGCGAGTGTTACATCACCCGTTTCAGGATCAACACTACGCTTGTACAAGTCAGAGGGCGAGCCGACATGACGTTCGATGATAGCGAGAATACCGTTTTGATCGGGACGCATTTGCTCCTCTGGCTCTAGCAATGCCTCACGCCATTCAGGAGCGAGGCAGTAGAGAGCAGTGCCTTCGCCTTCCATAAACGTCATTTTAGGCAGAAAGAGGCGTGGATGTTTATGCAAAATCTTTGCGACCGCAAGGCGTTCTTCCAGCGATTGTGCCGAAACTCCCGCCATCTCGCACATCTCGCCAAGTGTATATGACGCACTCTCCTGGCATCGTCGCGCCAATGTATGAGGCGAAAGCGTACGTCGTATGCGTCGTGCGGCACGTACCAGTTCCTCTAACAACACGCCATGTGGAATCTCTTCTTTGTCTTGCGGCACTGGCCCTAATAGATCGAGGAGAGCAGAGAGAGGATAGCGTGTACGTTCAGAGGAGACGCTTTTGGGCAGCGAAACGCGCACTGAGGCTCCTGGCTCAACGGCACGACACAGTACAGGCTTTGTGCTATCGAAACTGACCTGTAACAAGAATATTTGTCCAACAATATCGGTCAGAAAATCTTGTGGCGTCTCTTCCTGTTGCCCGCGTACGCGATATGCTTCGGCAAGCGCACTCTGCCGCACAAAGTATTTTTGCTCATAGTCCTCGGCAAGCACGTACATAATGTCGCGTGTCAGACCTTCCAGCACCTCTTCGTCCTGCGCATCCTGTACAATTTGCCCATACCAGACCAGTGCAAGTTCACGTGCCGTCACGATACGCAAAGAGGGAACCTGTGTGATGGCGTGCCATAACTCCTCAACGTATTTCCATTCAAACGTTCTGCCATTACTGATGCCAATGGGCAGTTTTGAAAGTGATACAGCATCTGGAGTAGCAGTTTTTGTGGAACGTTTCGCACGATTATGTTGTACAGTAATTGCTGACCCATTCATCGGTAAGAGAACTTCTGTGTCCGTCAGTTTGCTACGAAGCGCGAGGCGCGCGTCTTGATCGCCATGCACAAGCGCAACCTGCTTAGGATGGACTGAGGCCGCGAACGATGCGAGTTCACTTCCGTCCGCGTGAGCAGAAAGACTATATTTGGCGACCTGACATTGAACTTGAAACGATGAACCATTCAACTCAAGCGTATTTTTCTTCTGTTCAGCGAGATCGAGTAATTTTCGCCCTGGTGCCTCTTCGTCTTGATAGCCTGTAATCAGAATAGATGCATTTGGATTCGAGACAAGACGTTCAGCAAACCACACGCTTGGTCCACCAGTGAGCATGCCTGAACTTGAGACGATACAGGCAGGGCTACCCGCAAGAATACGCTCTCGATTCCGCTCATCACGCACAAACGAGACATTCGGTCCAGTAAACGGTGCATAGCCTTTGCGAATCTGTCGTTGTAGTGTGGGCGTAAGTGCCTCTGGTAAAAGCAAGTAGGTTGAACACACACGGCGCACTAGACCATCAACATAGATAGGAAACTGCGGTATCTGTCCCTTATCCTGAGCCGATTGCAACAGAAGCACCAGTTCTTGCCCTCGTCCAAGACCAAAGCACGGAATGAGGACGTGTCCACCACGAGCAAGCCCGTCGGCAACAGCTTGTGCCAGACGCTGTTCCTCACCTTGCCGATTAGGATGTAGACGTGCACCATAGGTCGATTCCAGGACAAGCAAGTCACAGCTTTTCATGGGTGGCGCGACAGCACCAAGAACAGTTCTTTGTGGCGTAATGCTGATATCGCCAGAGACAACGAGTGAGCCATCGGGTGCTTTGAATGCCAGGCTTACTGCGCCAGCGATATGGCCCGCCCGACTCGCATACACAGTAACGTTGGGTAGCTCGGCCAGCGTGATGGACTCTCCAACAGGCAGTGGACGCACCATATTGAGCATGCTTGCAACCATTTCTTGTGGAAAGAGGGGTAGTTCCATTTCGTCAACGGCACGACGTGTCATGATTTTCAAGGCGTCGGCAAGCATGACCTCCATAAGCAGTCCAGTAGCACGTGAAGCAAAAATGGGAGCATTAGGAAATGCTTGATGAATAAGCGGTAACGCACCGATATGGTCAGCATGAGCGTGCGTTACAAAGATAGCGCGTACATCTTTTCCCTCCAGCAGTGCTAGATCAGGCAGAGAATCAGCTTTTCGGTCTACACGCACGCCTGCATCGACAACAATCCACTGATCCGCAAGTTCAATCGCAAGACAACTCGCACCAACGCCACTTGCTCCACCAGCAAAGATGACCTGCATTCATCAAGTCCTTTCACATAAGGTAATTGTATTTGTATTCGTTGCTGCTTATTTTCTCTTTTTTTGGTACAGAAGTCAACAGAGAAAGGGTATGTGATACAGTAGAACAGAAAGACGTTTTGTGCTGTTTGGAAAGGAAATACCTGTGGCACGTATTCAACTTGGCTGGACAATTCCTAATGGACCACGTAATCAGGAACGTGGACCTTTTCTTGCTACCATAAACCAGGGATTCGATATCATTCAAGGACATTTTGACTCAGCATGGCTTACTGACCATTTGCAATTTGATGCAAACTCTATTCTCGAAGGATGGACTACGCTGACATATCACGCGGCCCAGCATCCAGAATTTGATTTTGGACACGCGGTTCTCTGCCAATCATTTCGCAATCCAGCGTTGTTAGCGAAGATGGCGACGACGTTCCAATATCTGAGCAATGGGCATTTCATTCTTGGTATCGGTGCAGGCTGGAAAGAGGACGAATATGCTGCTTATGGCTACAACTACCCCTCAGCAGGCACACGTATCGAGGAGTTAGAGGAAACGCTGCAAATTGCCAAAGCACTTTGGCATGACAAACAGGCAACCGTCGAAGGTAAGCATTATCACGTACGCAATGCATATGCAGAGCCAAAGCCAGACACCATTCCTACCATTATGATTGGAGGTTCTAAACCACGGATGCTCCGCTTAACCGCTCGTCATGCCGACTGGTGGAATGTTTCATGGACGGGCATCAATGACTATAGAGCACAGGTAGTGGAATGCGAAAAAGCGTGTGATGCCATAGGAAGGGATAGCTCGACTCTACGTCGCACATGGTTTGGAGGTTGCCTCTGCGCCCCCACAGAAGCGGAGGTCAAGGCGTTAAATGTAGCTGGAATGAGTTCCTCCAACGCTTTTGTCGGGACACCTGCGCAAATCCTGGATCAGATGCAACCATTTCTCGATCTCGGCGTTGACTACTTCATGCTAAACTGCGGAGGCTTCCCTGAACTTACAACGTTAGAAATGCTCGTAAGTGAAGTATTGCCAAAACTGAATAGTTAATCGAGGATAAGCATGTCTCTCCACTCTTCTTATCGTTGTCATCTTGATTGGGGACGCGATGGTACACATCGTGCGGTAGAACGGAGAGATATGCTGGTAATCGTCGATGTATTAAGTTTCTCGATGGCAGTAGCTACCGTCATTTTATTTGAAGTATATTGGAGATAAAAAATTTATGTCACGAACAGGTGTAGAAGCAAAACTTCCCTGGAAACGCGTTCCTAAGGTGGTTCGACAACAGGTTGAAGTGGCGTTAGGTGCACCCGTTAGACGCGCTGCTCGCATATGGGGAGGATATGGACCCACCCCGACCTATCGCTTAGTGCTGGCAGATGGCCGAC
>CAXUIS010000010.1:37678-43643 GCA_964250915.1 uncultured Ktedonobacteraceae bacterium
AGTGGATGCCACAATGGTACGAGACTGTACATCACGAAGATTGGTATGGGCTACTCCTCGAAGACCTTGGTCCCAAAAGTGTTCCACCTTGGACACCAGAGAAAGCTCGTGCAATCATATATGCCTTTGCTGACTTTCATCATTCCTCGCTTGGTTCTCAGCCACCCGCATGGCTTTCTCGACCCGAAGAGCGATTAGCACAAGAGAACTGGACAAGGACTGCTCAGGAATCACTAGGGTTCCAAAAAATTGCGGCACTCGTAGGCAGCGAAGCTCCACAAGCACTGGCGTGGTTTGAGAAGGTTTCTCCAACGATTGACCATCTTATGAAGCAGTCGGCACTCAGACAAGGACCGTATGCTATTCTTCACGGTGACTTACGCTCGGATAATTTGCGCTTTACTCGAAAACAATTGTATCTGTTCGATTGGCCTGCTATCACGATAGGACGACCAGAGTGGGATGTTGTTGCATTTGCCCAAAGTGTCACGGTTGAGGGAGGACCATCTCCTGAACAGGTAATGACATGGTATGGAGAACGCTTCTCCTTGAATATTGATGCTGTTGAGTGCGCACTTGCTTGGTGGCTCACCTTTTTTGCCAATCGTGCTTGGCGACCTGAGATTCCAGAACTTCCTCGCCTCCGTCAGTTTCAGCGTCAGCAGCTAGGTACCTTGGTTTCTTGGGCGATGCGTCAATGGTCTTTTCCATCATCAGAATGGACAAGACAGCTGATAACATAGACCGAGATAGTATGGCTTATGCTCATTTTCCCCATCTTAATGCATGTTGTACAAGCTTCTCTTGATTAGCAACTAACCAAGCATCACGCCACAATGAATGTTGCACACGGTCCTGTATACGTGCATCAGTTTCTAGTCCAGCCATATAGCGTCCCATACGATGTACAAACGAGGTTGCATCACGAAGCCGCCAAATATCAGGAAATGCAAGAAGCTCTTCCTCATTTAAAGGAAAATGTTCGACATACGCGTTTCCAAAAGCATCAATGATATCCCATTCTTTTCCAGTTCCTAGCACGTTGATAGGCCACCAACTGAGTGCAACACAAAGCTCTAACACTCGCAAGTCTACCCCTACAAACTCAAAATCTAAGATAGTTGTAATCTGCTTCTCTTTCACAAGCACGTTACCAGGACAATAATCACCATGCAGCAATTGTTGAGGAAGGCGATGATAAAGGTCATCAACCGTCTCTCTCACATTAGAGAGAATGTATTGCATCTGCTTCACGTTTCCTTGCTCTATTGGAAGGCATTCAACAGTAGCAAGTGGATGAAAGCAAGCGAGTTGACCGTATGTCTGCTGCAATGAATTTCCTTCTGTAACGAATGCGTCAGGAAAGTTGGCTAACGCGTTGTCAAGCCAAGCAAGTGTAATACCCCCATGAATCGCAAGCGAGAGATCATCTCGATCAAGTATGCTTCCTGGTAGCAAGTGCGTTAAAATAGCATATGCTTGCTTACCATTCTCTTGCTCAAATAGAACGGCAATATCACCATTATGAGCTTTTAATGGAATGGGTAGAGAAAACGACGGTTGCTGACTTGCTAATGTTTCTAGCACAGTTGCTTCAAAATGAATATGAGGAATACGGCTAAGGTCAGAGATGAGGCGTAACACATAGTATTGCTTATCTGCTGTCTCTACACGCCAAATAACACTGTTCGTTCCACCCGGCAAAGGAGAAAGATGCCACGGTCCTGCAATAGGCCATGCTTTCCAGAGATGCGATATGTCCACCTTTACACCTCTTCAACGACAACAGGAAGGTTGAGAATAGTAGCACTAATGTGAGCACGTTCACTGTTATTGAAAAGAGTGATACCTGAGACATGGCCTTCTGAAAGGACAAGTTCACCGAGAAAATCAAAGCCCGCCTTGCGAATACTCTTTTCCGCAGCAATTTCTCCTGGCTTGTAAAGAATCCAGAAACGCTCTACAGAATGCATTTCTTGTCTCAAAATCGCTTGTAGAAAGTGAGGATAGACGCCGCGACCTCGCCACTCTGGTAGTGTTTGAAAATCCCACAAGTAGCTATTATGAGGAGGAAGCGTAAATGAAAGCCCAATTTCGCGGACACCTGCGCTTTGCGTAGCAACCCAGCCATATGAGATTGGTGTTTCTTCGATGAAAGCAAGATAGGCAGAATTTCCGTTTTTCATACGCGCGTTGACTTCCTGTACAGATATATCACTCAATTTCGCAATAAGTGCGATATCAGTTGACATATGTGCAGAAAATGCAGGTAGTGGAGAGAGTTCTGGTAATGTATCACCACGCCACCAAGTTCCTAGAGCCATAAAAAATTATATCTCCTTTCATTTGCCTATTGCCTAAAAAATGTTCAATGTAGGGGTCTAATTCTATTACACTCGTTTGGCATATACAAATGTAAGAGGATGTAGTAAACATTTCAACCTCCTCAAACATTGTAGAATGCCAAACGGGTGTAATAGAATTAGACCCCTACAGGTGTTCAACCTCTCGAATCTTCACCCAACCATCATGACAACGTATATTCACGTCTAAATTGTCTTCTGTATGTATATCTTCCAACCAGTTGTTTGTATTCTTACGGCTATAGGAAGCACATTCTCTGGTCAAAAACATGTGTTCCCCTATGTGTAGTTCTACTGGATTATCCCAATGCCCTATGCCATTGATGAAATTGTAGACATGTTGTGCATCCCATTCTTGTGGATACACAATGAAGTCTTTCTCTGTGGGAAATGAGTAATAGCTACTTTTCGTTGCGTCCTGTACTATGCGCGTTATGTTTCCCTTGCACAACTCTTGCACAACATCTGCTAGCAGCGTTCCACCTGTCATGGCACATTGCGTCTCTAGTTGTGCATAGCTAATACCGTCGGGAACCTTGATGCGTTCTTGTGCAAGAATATCGCCCGTGTCCATTGTCTCGTCTAAGAAATGGATGGTAACGCCTGTTTCGTGCTCACCATTGCGAAATGTCCAGAAAAGCGGCACAGGACCTCGATTGGCAGGAAGCAACGATGGATGGACGTTGAGACAACCAAGACGTGGTAGGTCTATAATGGAACGTGGAATACGCTGCGAAAAACAGGCCACACAGAGAATATCTGGCTTATAGGATGCCAGTATTTCGTGAGTTGTCGTATCCGATAAGCGACGCACTTCCCATACTGGTATATTCTGTTTCCAAGTCATCTCTATAATTGAGGGATGCAGAGAAAGTAGCGGGAGGGCCGAACGCACGCCGCGTGGCTGGTCTCGACGTTGGATCGCTGGTTGTTTGAGGCCAGGAACGGGAGAGACAGGTACAACAACCGCACATACATCAATGTCACTGGCAAGTAGGGCTTGTAACGAGGGTGTAGAGAAATCGCCTTGCATGCCGAAGAAAAGTACGCGAGGTCGTTGGAATGTATTCACTGTTATGGTATCTTGCATTTTATGGTATCATCTATAGAGAACATGGTAAACACGGTTAGGAGACTTCATCATGGCACGCATCGTCTATTGTGTCAAACTGGGGCGCGAACTTCCAGGCTTGGACAAACCTCCATTTCCTGGTCCTTTAGGGCAACGCATCTTTGAGCAAATTTCAAAACAGGCATATGATATGTGGCCTGCACAAAGCACACTCATCATCAATCATTACGGACTGAACATGGCTGATCCTGAGTCACGCAAAATACTGCGTGAACAAATGGAAGAATTTTTCTTTGGTGCCGATGCACAGATGCCAGAGGGCTGGTCGCCCGCAGGAGTTGGAGCAGGCGCAGGATCGGGATCGGCTCCCAGCAGTAAGGGCGGTGGTGGCGCACCTAGCAGTAAAGGTGGTGGCGGTGGAGCTGCCCCCAGAAAATGAGAAACTCTGGCGACATTTTACTCATTTCTTGCTATGAATTAGGTCATCAACCATTTCATCTCGCCTCACTACTTGCCATGTTGCGACAAGCAGGCTACCAACCTGCTTCAGTCGATACCTCTGTAGAGACGCTCACCGATGAAGCGATACAAAACGCTCAGTTCGTTGGTATTTCTGTGCCTATGCATACCGCGTTACGCCTCGGTGAGCAGATCGCACAACGTATACGGAGGCTTAACCCTTCTGCACATATCTGTCTCTATGGCTTATATGCACTGCTAAATGCTGACTATCTGCTACGAGATACAATAGACTCAGCTATCGGCGGCGAGTACGAAACGCCCCTGCTTCATCTAGTCTCCACGTTAGATGAACATAGAGAGACTGATGTTCCTGGCGTTCATACACGGACACAAAAAAGTGGACCGTGGATAGAGCGTACACCATTCCTTGTGCCAGATCGCCAATCGTTGCCATCACCTGAGAACTACGCACGTTTACAGGTCGGTAATGAGATACGCTTAGCTGGTTATACGGAGACGACACGAGGCTGTAAACATACGTGTCTACACTGTCCCGTGACGCCGATTTACAATGGTCGCTTTTTTGCAGTGCCTGTGACAACAGTGTTAGCTGACATTCGCGCACAGGTAGCGCAGGGTGTACAGCATATAACCTTTGGCGATCCCGATTTCTGGAACGGACCAACACACGCATTGCGCGTTGCACGAGCGATGCACCAGGAATTCCCAGATGTGACATTCGATGCCACCATCAAGGTCGAGCATTTACTGAAACATCGTTCCCTCTTGCCAGAGATGCGTGAACTCGGTTGCGTCTTTGTGGTCTCTGCCGTCGAGTCGATCAACGATGACGTATTGTTACACCTAGATAAGGGGCATACGGCAGCTGATGTGGTCGAGGTATTCGACGTGATGCATCATGTTGGTATTCCCCTGCGTCCATCGCTGTTACCGTTCTCGCCGTGGGAGACGTTAGAAAGCTATACCGCATTGCTCGATTTCTTCGAGGAACATCATCTCATCGAGCACATTGACCCTGTACATCTCTCAATTCGTCTGCTCATTCCTCCTGGTTCGGCCTTGCTCAATGAGTCAGATAGTGCGACGTGGTTAGGTGAACTTGACGCCTCGGCCTATACCTATCGCTGGCAACATCCCGACCCGCGCATGGACGAATTACAGGACAAGATAGCGCAACAGGTCGAGCAAGCTGAATGCTCACAAGGCAACACCGTTGAGACATTCCTACGTGTGAAAGCATTAGTGCATGCGGCACAAGGCACACGCCTTTCTCTTTTCAAAGCACTCCGCAGTTATGGTACACCACAGGTGCTACCTCACCTCACCGAATCGTGGTTCTGCTGAGCAGAGCCAACCAAGAACCAGTTGGGTTCTAAGTAGTACTAAAACATGCTGTGCTATAATGGTGCTGATCTACAGAGGTTATTCAGACAACACGTTATTGGTAGAAGAAGGGGTACAAGAAAGCGATGGCAATAGAACATCAGCGAAGCATGACGGTAGAGGAATACTTTCAACTCGAAGAAAACGAGCCTGAGACCCGCTACGAGTACATTGATGGCAACGTATACGCGATGGCTGGCGGAACTGCTAACCATGACACTATTAAATCAAATATTCAAAGAATCCTTTGGAGTCTTCTACGTGGGAGCAGTTGTCGTGTGTATAGTTCCGACATGAAGGTATATGTTTCTGAGGAACGCTATTTTCATCCTGATGTGACGGTTACGTGCGACCCACGAGATCGGGGAACAGTGAAAGCAATACAATCTCCGAGCTTCATTGTAGAAGTCCTTTCCCCAAGTACCGAACTCATCGACAGAACATGGAAGCTCAAGAACTATTGTGCTCATCTGACCATCGAGGAATATGTCTTGGTAGATTCTCAGTCCTTCAAAATCGAAAGCTATCACAAAGAACAAAACAAGTGGATTTACGAAGCTTTTGAAAATACTGATGATATTCCGCTACATAGTTTAGGTGTTTCCTTTTCTTTCGCTGAGGCTTACATAGACGTAGATTTTGGGGAAGCCACAGAAGATACAAC